>JASUSC010000049.1 GCA_030446285.1 Eubacteriales bacterium
CAATAAGGGGTATATAATATAACTGAAGCCAATTTTAAAAAAAATGGAAGGAAAAGGAGCGTTATGACGATAAACAACCCTTATCTGCGTATAGCTCTGCTTATTTCTGCCATTGGGGTCGGAACCTATCTTTTTGTGAAGTTTTTGGCGGGGCTTTTGGCTCCCTTTATTCTGGCTCTCTTTTTTGCTTTAGCCATCGAACCGCTGGTGCGCTTTGGTCAGAACCGGCTCCGCCTAAAACGGAGTGTAGCGGTTTTACTGGCTATGGTACTGGCTGGTGGGGTTTTCTTTTTCCTTTTTGCCGTGATAATTCAACAACTCGTTGTGGAATTGATTAGGCTATCGGCTGATCTGCCCCGCTACTCCCAAGAGGCCTGGTCCATTTTTGTCCAGGCCCGGGAACAGTTAAACAAGCTTTTCTTGAAACTGCCGGCCAGCGTGACGGCTACATACCCCGATTTAGACGAACTCATCCGCAAAAATATAAATCAAATAATTGCCAAGCTCCAGGGGCTGCTCACGGCTTTTATCAATTCTATTGTCGGCACCATTGCCGGCATTACCGGAGCTATTGTGGTTATTCTGGTAGCTCTGGTGGCTACTTACTTCCTCAGCCGGGACCGGGAGCGAATCGTCAAGTGGTGGGTGAGGGTCCTTCCTCCCGCCTGGGGTGAGAAAAGCCTAAGAGTAGTGCGGGACGTTTTCCAGGCCATTATCGGCTACGGTCGGGCCCAGCTTCTTCTCATCATCAACACCATGATTCTCACCACCATCGGCCTTTATCTCATTGGCGCTCCTTATGCTCTTACCATGGGGATTATCATTGGCCTTTTTGATTTGCTGCCGGTTTTAGGTCCTGGCTCGGTGTATGTTCCCTGGATGGTGATTTCTCTGCTTCAGGGGAAAGCTTTTTTTGCCCTCAAGTTAGGCATTCTCTACGTAGTGGTGCTGGTGTTCCGGCAGCTTTTTGAGGCTAAGGTGGTTTCGGCCAACATCGGTCTCCACCCCCTGGTGACCCTCATTTCTATGTATGTGGGTCTGAAACTTTTAGGAGTTTGGGGATTGCCGCTGGGACCCATTGTTGTTATAGCTGCCAAGGCAGTGGTAGAAGCAGCGGGCTATGATCTATTCAAGGGGTAGAGATGGAGGATCTGACTGCACGTGAAAAGGATAGCGATATTGGGCAGTACGGGTTCCATCGGCCGCCAGACCTTAGAGGTGGCGGCGGAACACAGGGAGAAAATCGAAGTGGTGGCTTTAGCAGCCGGGAAAAATGTTGTCCTCCTGGCGGAGCAGGTGCATAAGTTCCGGCCCCAGCTGGTGGCTGTGGCCGGTAAGGAGGAAAGAGACAGGCTGATGGCCCTAATTTCCGGTCCGCAACCGGAAATAGTGTGGGGGCGGGAAGGGTTGGTGGCGGCCGCCTGCCATCCGCAGGCAGAAATGGTGGTCACGGCCGTGTGCGGAGCCGTGGGTATCGAGCCGACGCTGGCGGCCATTGCTGCCGGTAAGGATATTGCGTTGGCCAACAAGGAAACTCTGGTGGCAGCAGGCAGGATTGTTATGGCGGCTGCGGCCAAGGCGGGAGTGAAGATTCTCCCGGTGGATAGCGAGCATTCGGCTATTTTTCAGTGTCTCAAAGGATACCGGCGGGAAGAGGTGGATAAAATTATTTTGACGGCCTCTGGCGGTCCTTTCCGCACCTGGAGCCGGGAAGAGATGGCTAAAGTAACCCCGGAAATGGCCTTGAGACACCCCAACTGGGACATGGGGGCTAAGATAACGGTGGATTCAGCCACCATGATGAACAAAGGGTTGGAAGTTATTGAGGCTCGCTGGCTTTATGATTTACCTCTGGAAAAGATTGAAGTTACCGTGCATCCGGAGAGCATTGTCCACTCTTTTGTCGTCTTCCGGGACGGTTCCTGGCTGGGTCAGTTGGCTCTGCCCGATATGCGCCTGCCCATACAGTACGCTCTTTCTTACCCGGAGCGGTGGGAAAACAGCTTTCCCCGGCTCAACCTTTGGGAAAAGCGGGCTCTGCACTTTGAGCCAGCGGACGAAGAGCGTTTTCCCTGTTTGCGCCTGGCTTATGCCGCCGGCAGAAGAGGTGGAACGATGCCGGCAGTGCTGAATGCGGCCAACGAGGTGGCGGTGGCCAGGTTCTTGCGGAGGGAGATCGGTTTTCTCGATATCCCCCGCGTGGTTGAGGAAGTGATGGCCGCCCATGTGCCCGGGAAAGGGGAGGAGCTGGAGGAGATATTGGCGGCAGACCGGTGGGCGCGGGAGGTGGCTTGCAAATTGTAAGGAGAAGGCCGTAAAATATTAAGTAAAAAGCCGGATGGAAAAGGACGGCAATTTAAGTCTGGAGATGATTGCTGATGAATACAGCTTTAGCGGTAATTTTTGTTTTTGGTCTGGTGATCATAATCCACGAACTGGGCCACTTCTTAGTGGCCAAGCTGGCCGGGATTACGGTTTATGAGTTCAGTGTGGGCTTTGGACCGCGGGTTTTTGGGTTCCGATACGGTGAAACCCGCTACAACCTGCGGCTTTTACCTCTGGGCGGTTTTGTCCGAGCGGCGGGGATGGATGAAGAGGACGACCTGCGGGAAGCCAGACTGCGGGTGGCGGAGGAGCGCGGTCTTTCGCCACAGCAGGCTGAGGCTTTGCCAGCCGAAGAGGTTATGGCCTCTTTGGACAGGAACCGCTTTTTCCGCAACCGCCCCCTTTACCAGCGGGCTTTAATGATTGTTGCCGGTTCTTTAATGAATTTCGTCCTGGCTATAGTTCTCTTTTTTATTATTTTCGCGGTTATCGGCGTGCCCAACTACGACGCTCCGCCCGTTATCGGCGAGGTCAAGGCTGGTTTCCCGGCCGAGAAGGTGGGGATGAAACCGGGGGACCGGCTGGTAGCAGTAGACGGCAAAAAGGTGGAGAAGTGGGACCAGTTGCTGGCGGTGGTTCGGAAGAAGGCTGGCCAGCCTGTGCGTTTTACCGTACTCCGGGACGGGAGGGAGCTGCAGTTTATCGTTACCCCTGTGTATGACCGGCAGGTGAGGGGCGGGGTGGTCGGTATAACCCAGCGGGTACCGTTAGAACCTCTCCCGGTGCTGAAAGCGGCCCGAATGGCCCTGGCTTCTACCGGAGAAATTGCGGTCCGCATCACCGAGGTGCTGCGCAACTTTTTCCGGGACAAAAGTCACCTGCAGGACATTGCCGGGCCGGTGCGCATGACGGTGATTATCAAAGATGCGGCCAAGATGGGATTGAATTACCTCCTCTGGTTGACGGCTGTCATCAGTATCAATCTGGGTATTTTCAACCTTCTGCCCATTCCTGCTCTGGATGGTAGTCGACTTCTCTTCCTAGCTGCTGAAGCTATCAGAGGCAAGCCGGTTGATCCCAACAAGGAGAATATGGTCCACCTGGTGGGTTTTGCCCTGTTACTCCTGCTCATGGTGGTTATTACCTACAACGACATTATTCAGCTTCTCAAGGCAAAGGGTGGGCCCTCATGAGGAGAGCTCAGACCCGGCCGGTGAGGATTGGTTCCGTCCAGGTCGGCGGCGGGGCCCCTATTTCTGTCCAGAGCATGACCAACACCGATACCCGGGATGTAGAGGCGACCCTGGCCCAGATAAGGAGGTTAGCGGCGGCCGGCTGTGAAATTGTCCGGGTGGCCGTGCCCGATATGGAAGCAGCTAGGGCTTTCGCCCGGATAAAAAAGCAGTCGCCCTTGCCCCTCGTGGCCGACATTCACTTCGATTACCGGCTGGCTTTGGCTGCTCTGGAGGGTGGCGCGGACGGTCTCCGCCTGAATCCGGGCAACATCGGCGGGGCGGACAAGGTACGCCAGGTGGTGCGGGAAGCGGCAGCCCGGGGAGTTCCCATCCGCATCGGTGTTAACGCGGGCTCTTTGGAGAAAGATTTATTGGCCCGTTACGGCCACCCCACCGCCGATGCAATGGTGGAGAGCGCCCTCCGCCACGTGATGATTCTCGAGGAAATGGGTTTTCACGATATAAAAATATCGCTTAAATCTTCCCATCTTCCCACGATGATAGAAGCCAATCGCAAGATGGCCCAATTACGCAACTACCCCTTGCACATCGGTGTTACGGAGGCGGGGCCGCCGCAAATCGGGGTTATCCGCTCGGCGGTTGGAATTGGCGCCCTTCTCGCCGAGGGGATAGGGGATACCATCCGGGTTTCTCTCACCGGAGACCCGGTGGAAGAGGTGCGGGTAGGATTTGAGATATTAAAAGCCCTGGGGTTGAGACAACGGGGTGTGGAGTTCATCTCCTGTCCTACCTGCGGCCGCACCGAAATCGACCTCATCGGGACGGCCCTGGCCGTGTACGAGCGGCTTAAGGACCTGGACCGGCCGCTGAAAGTGGCGGTTATGGGCTGTGTGGTCAACGGACCAGGGGAAGCCCGGGAGGCCGATGTGGGTTTGGCCGGGGGACGCGGCCGGGCGGTAATTTTCCGCCGCGGTAAGGTGGTACGCACAGTAAAAGAGGAAGAAATGGTAGAAGAGCTCTGGCGGGAGATTCAAGACATATTAGCGGAAAAGGAAGCAGAGTCACAAAGGGAACATTAGAAAAGGAGTGAGGAAGAGTTGCGGTTCAGTCAACTGTTTGCTCCAACCTTGCGCGAAGATCCTGCCGAAGCGGAAGTGGTAAGCCACCGGCTGCTGGTGCGAGCCGGTTTTATCCGTAAATTGGCGGCCGGCGTGTATACATATCTTCCTCTGGCCCAGAGAGTGCTGGAGAAAATCAAACAGATTATTCGCGAGGAAATGGATCGGGAAGGTGGGCAGGAGCTGACCATGCCCATCCTTCAGCCGGCGGAACTGTGGTTAGAGTCGGGCCGCTGGCACGTGTACGGGGAAGAACTTTTCCGCCTGAAAGACCGCCACGGTCGGGATTTTGCGTTGGGCCCCACTCATGAGGAGATAGTTACCGATCTGGTGCGGGGAGAAGTCAAATCCTACCGCCAGTTGCCCCTCCTCCTCTACCAGATTGCCAATAAATACCGGGATGAAAGGCGCCCCCGTTTCGGTTTGATGCGGGGACGGGAGTTTATCATGAAAGACCTTTACTCCTTTGACCGAGACGAGGAAGGACTGGACGAAAGCTACCGGCGCATGTTCCGTGCTTACACCCGCATTTTCCGGCGTATGGGGCTGAACTTCCGGCCGGTAGAAGCAGATACGGGGGCCATTGGCGGCAATGTCTCCCACGAGTTCATGGTTATCGCTTCTTCCGGTGAGGCAGCCATTGTCTACTGCGATTCCTGTGACTACGCCGCCAATGTGGAGAAGGCAGAAACGGTTCCCCGGCCTCTCCCAGGCGAAGAGGAGCCGCTGCCTGTGGAGGAAGTGGCCACTCCCGGCTGCAAGACTATAGCCGAAGTGGCGGATTACCTCAAAATAGAACCTGCGCGGTTAATTAAAGCTGTTGTCTACCAGGCTTTTTACCGTGACCGGGAGGAGCTGGTGCTGGTCCTGGTCCGGGGGGACCGGGAGGTAAACGAAGTTAAAGTCCACAACCTCTTGGGCTGCCTCCAACTGAACATGGCCGGCGAGCAAGAAATTCAGAAAGTTTGCGGGGCTCCGGTGGGATACATAGGACCCGTGGGGCTCCAGGGGATAAAAATCCTGGCCGACCAGGAAGTCCCCCTGATAAAAAATGCCGTCTGCGGGGCCAACCGGGAAGGCTACCACCTGCGCAATGTCAACTACGGCCGCGACTTTACCGCCTACCAGGTGGCTGACCTGCGGATGGTGGAGGCCGGTGAGCAATGCTTGCGCTGCGGCGGTAAACTTCTTTCTGCTCGGGGAATCGAAGTGGGTCAAATTTTCAAGTTAGGCACCAAGTACAGCGAGGCTTTAGGAGCAACTTTCCTGGATGAAAAAGGACAGGAAAGACCCATGGTTATGGGCTGCTACGGCATTGGCGTGACCCGTACTATGGCGGCGGCTGTGGAGCAAAACCATGATGAAAACGGTATTATCTGGCCGATTCCCATTGCTCCTTACCACGTGATTGTTGTCCCGGTGAATATGAGGGATGAAGAGCAGGTGCGGGCTGCGGAAGAGATTTACTCTTCCCTGCTCAAAGCGGGGGTAGAAGTGGTTATTGATGACCGGGATGAACGGCCCGGAGTTAAGTTTAAAGACGCCGACCTCATCGGTTTTCCCATAAGGGTGGTGGTCGGAAAAGCCCTATCGGAAGGTAAAGTGGAAGTAAAGATCCGCCGTACCGGCGACAGCTTCCTGCTGGACCGGAACGAGGTGGTGGATTACATTAAGGATTACATCGCTAAGGAAATTGCCAAGACCATAGAAGAATGCTAACAGCGGGGGTGGGGTCTGTTGAAGGTGGCTGCGATTATTCCGGCTTACAACGAGGAACAGACCATCGGATCCGTGGTCCAGGTAGTGCGGCGTGTACCCGAGGTCAATGAGGTTATTGTTGTCAGCGACGGGTCTACCGACGCCACGGCCCGTAATGCTGCCCAAGCAGGGGCGAGGGTAATTGAACTGGCGGAAAATGTGGGCAAGGGCGGAGCCCTTACGGCCGGAATAGCGGCCACCGATGCCGAGGTGCTTCTTTTTCTCGACGCCGACCTGGTGGGATTGCGGGAAGATCACGTCTACAGTCTCATTAATCCCGTCCTGCAAGGAGAGGCCCAGGCGGTAATCGGTATTCTCGACCGGGGGCGGTTGGCTACCGACTTGGCGCAAAAGTTTGCTCCCCGTCTTTCCGGGCAGCGCTGCCTGCGGCGCGAACTGCTGGACGGGCTGCACCACCTGGAAATGACCCGTTTCGGTGCTGAGGTAGCCCTGAACCGGCACCTGCGAGCCCAGGGAGTAGAGGAGAAAATGGTAGTGTTGGAGGACCTCACCCATGTGATGAAAGAGGAGAAGCGCGGTTTGGTGCGGGGAATAGCATCCCGGATGAAAATGTACTGGGAAATCGCCCGTGTTTGGATCAGGGGGAACCCTTAAATGCGAGGGGCCAAAATCCTTATTTGTTCCGTTTCCGTTGGTACCGGTCATACCAGAGCAGCCCAGGCGTTAAAAGAGGCCTGGGAACGTCTTCTACCCGGCGGGGAAGCGGATATTTGCGACCTTTTTCGTGAATTCAGTCCCGTTCTCCACACCTTAATCTTCGATAGCTATCTTTTTCTCGCCCGGCGTCTTCCCGCCTTCTACCGGTTTTTGTATTTCCGGGCAGAAAGGGACGAAGGCCCGGTAGGGGCTTTCAAGAAAAAACTGTTTCTCAACGGACTGGTTTTTTTTCTCGGCCACAGCGTGAAAACTTATATCAACCATCTCCAGCCCGAAGTCGTGGTTTGTACCCATCCCTTTACCATTCTTCTCCTGGCGGAGATGAAAGGCCGGGGTTACGTTAACGTGCCCGTTGCCGGGGTTATGACCGATTTTATCGACCATCCTTACTGGGTTCACCCTGCTGCCGATTTGTACTTTGTACCTGCCCCGGAGATTGGTAACCGCTTGGTGCGAAAAGGATTAGCTCCGGAAAAAATTTTTCCGCTGGGAATCCCCTTACACCGAGCTTTTCAAACCCAACCTTCCCGCCGCCAGATGAAGGAGAAGTTAGGACTTTCTCCTTTCCAGCCGGTGGCTCTGCTGATCGGCGGGGGTCTGGGATTTGGGGGACTGGAGGAAGCAGCAGCGCTCTTACTGGAGCATTTTTCCGGCCTTTTTCTGCTGGCGGTTGCTGGTAAGAATCGGGAATTGCAAAATCGGCTGGAGGAGCTGAGTGGCAGGTATCCAGGACGGATGCGGGTTTTCGGTTTTATCGACAATGTCCACGAGCTGATGGCGGCGGCCGACTTTGCCATCACTAAGCCCGGCGGTTTGACTATAGCCGAAGCTTTAGCACGGGGACTGCCCATGGTCTTCTTCCGCCCCATTCCCGGCCACGAGGAGCGGAACGCTCAGTTTGCCGTTGCGGCAGGAGCGGCTTGCTGGGCTGAAACTCAGGAAGACCTGGTTACTGCGGTGGCGGAATTGTTGAACAGAGATGGGAGACTTACGGCAATGAGCCAGGCGGCGGCCCAGGTTGGGAAACCCCTGGCGGCAGATCACATCGCCCGGCGGATTCGCGATTTTCTGGCGGAACAGGGGCGAGAAAAGGGAGGTAAAAGCAGTGACGCTGCCCTCTGATCTGGAAACGGTGTTGCGGATAATGCTGGCCGGCATTTTCGGGGGGATTATCGGACTGGAGCGGGAAAGTCTGAACAAATCGGCCGGCTTCCGCACCCATATTCTTGTTTGTGTGGGTTCGGCGCTGATTATGCTGGTCTCCGAACAGATTTTCCTTAAATACCAGGGGCTGGTCAACGCCGATCCGGGACGTATTGCCGCCCAGGTGGTAAGCGGCATCGGTTTTCTCGGCGCCGGGACCATTATGCGGGAAGGAGCCAACGTGAAAGGACTGACGACGGCGGCCAGTTTGTGGGCGGTGGCTGGCGTCGGGCTTGCGCTGGGCGCAGGTTTTTATTTTCTGGCTGCCCTGGCCACGGGGATCATTTTCCTGGCCCTCGTTTACCTGGGTAAAGTAGAGCGGAACATTGCCGGTGTGGATGTGTCCCAGCATTTTGCCGTTATTGTTGACGACCGTCCGGGGATGTTAGGGGCCATCGGCTCTTATTTGGGCGAACGACGGATTAACATTCAAAACGTGGAGATGCGCAAGCTGGCGGAAGAAGGGAAGATGAGGATTGAACTGGCGGTAAAACTTCCGCCCTTCATCGAACTTTCTGATATCATTTACAGCCTCTCGGAATTACCCGGTATCTACCGCATTGAAATTGGCGAGTGAGGAGCAGGGACAACAATGGGAGATGCAGCCAGAGATAGATTTCTCCAACTGCTGGCAGAAGGGTTGAATGACGAAACGATTTTCCAGGCCATCCGGGAGGGAGAAACGCTCAAGGTACTGGTAAACGGCGGTAGGCGGACGGTAACCGTCCAGTGCCGTTTTGCCACCTATGTCCATCCAGGCCGGAGGCGGCGTCTGGAGGAGTTTTTACAGCGTCGTCTTCCCGGAGTGGAAAAAGTTCGGGTTGTTTCCTTCTTCCCCCCTATTGACAAGCCGGGGGATTTTTTGCGCTTCTGGAAAGAGGAAATTCTCCTTTATTTGCGCGAAGAGTATCCGGCGGTGGCCGTCTGGATAAAGGACCTCTACTGGAATGAGGAAAAAGGGAAAATTTTTATCGTTACCGCGGGAGAGATCGGGGCTACTGCCATTGAAAGCCGGCAGGTGCCGGCAACTCTGCAAGAGATTCTGGCCGAAGATTTTGGCTTGGAAGTTCTGGTGGGAGTGGAAACCCAGGAAGAAGAAAGGACTGACCCCCTGCAATTATGCTGGGAGGAAGAAGAAGAACTTCTGCGCTCTCTCCAGGCGGAAATAGCAAACGGCAACGGGGAAAGAAAGAAAAAAGAAGAAGACAAAGGCGGCGTTCTGGTGGGGAAAGTTATTGCTGCTTCGCCGCGTCCCCTCAGGGAAGTCCAGGAAGAGGAGAAAGGGGTGGTTGTTCGCGGGCAGGTTTTCAACCTGGAAGTGCGGGAACTGAAAAACGGACGTCGGCTGGTAGTGTTTGACCTTACCGATTTTACCGATTCCATTACCTGCAAACTCTTCACTGACAAAGAGGATGTGGCCGAGGCAATAAAAAAAGACATGTGGCTTTTAGTGCGGGGAGACGCTGTTTTTGACCGGTTTGACCAGGAGCTCGTCCTGCAGGTAAACGACATTAATGTGACTACTGCGGAGACCCGGGAAGACAGGGCAGACGAGAAAAGAGTGGAGCTGCACGCCCATACCAAGATGAGCGCCATGGACAGCGTGGCCGATGTGGAAGCGTTGATAGCCCGGGCGGCAGCCTGGGGGCATGAAGCCATAGCCATTACCGACCACGGGGTAGTCCAGGCTTTTCCGGAAGCCTATGAGGCGGGGAAAAAGTACGGAATTAAAGTTATCTACGGCATGGAGGGTTACTTAATTGACGACGGTGATCCCATAGTGATAAATGTCGTCCCCCGCCTTTTGGATAAGACCGAATACGTAGTTTTCGACTTAGAGACTACCGGGCTTAGCCCTCTCACTTGCGATATCATCGAAATTGGAGCAGTCAAGATAAAAGAAGGGGAAATAAAAGAGACCTTCCACACCTTTGTTACCCCATCCGTTCCCTTACCCCGTCACATCCAGGAACTCACCGGCATTACTCCTGCCATGTTGGCCGGAGCGCCGCCGGTGGACCAGGCCCTGCAAAAATTTCTCGATTTTGTCGGCGATGCGGTGCTGGTGGCCCACAACGCCCAGTTCGACGCCGGCTTTGTCCGCACCAAAATGAAAGAGCATTTCGGAACTTCCCTCACCAATCCCATCCTGGATACCTTAGGCTTGGCCCGCATTTTGCTGCCGGACTTGAAAAGCCACCGTCTCAAAAACTTGGCGGAAGAGTTGGGAGTGCCTTTAGAGAAACACCATCGAGCAGTGGACGACGCCGCTGCTACTGCCCGCATCTTTACCATTCTCTTGGACAAGCTGAAAAGTCGCGGCATTTACTGTCTAACGGAGATCAACTCCCTTTTGAAAGAACGGAAAACTTCCAGTCTCCCATCCTACCACATCATTCTCCTCGTCAAAAACGAAGAAGGGATGAAAAATCTTTACCGGCTGGTATCCCTTTCCCATCTCCACCATTTCCACCGCACGCCGCGCATTCCCAAAAGTGAATTGATCAAACACCGGGAAGGGCTTCTCTTAGGTACCGCCTGTGAGGCCGGCCAATTAGTGAGCGCCTACCTGGAAGGAGCCAGCCAGGAGCGATTAGAGGAAATCGCCCGTTTTTACGACTTCCTCGAAATCCAGCCCCGGGGGAACAACCGCTTTCTGGTGCGGGAAGGGCGGCTGGCAGGCGAGGAAGACATCCTCAAGATGAACCGGACCATCGTCGAGTTAGGAGAAAAATTAGGCCTGCCGGTGGTGGCTACTGGGGACGTCCACTTTATCGATCCCCATGAGGCCATCTTCCGGGCCATTCTCATGGCCGGCAAAGGTTTTGCCGACGCTGACGACCAGGCACCCCTCTATTTCCGCACCACGGAAGAGATGCTGGCGGAATTTGCCTATTTAGGTGAGGAGAAGGCCCGGGAAGTGGTAATTGATGCCCCCCGCCGCTTGGCCGAGATGATTGAGCAAGTAAAACCCATGCCGGACGAATTCTTCCCGCCCCAGATCGAAGGGGCCGACGAAGAAATTCGGAACATGGCCATCTCCCGGGCTCAGGAGCTCTACGGCTCGCCGTTGCCGGAGCTGGTAGAAAAACGGTTAGAGAAAGAACTCAACGCCATTATCAACAACGGTTTTGCCGTTCTCTATCTCATCGCCCACAAACTGGTCAAGAAGTCCAACGAGGACGGCTATCTCGTAGGCTCTCGTGGTTCTGTGGGCTCGTCCTTCGTTGCCACCATGACCGGTATCACCGAGGTTAACCCCCTCCCCCCTCACTACCGCTGTCCCTCCTGCCGCTACAGCCAGTTTATAACCGACGGAAGTTACGGCTGCGGTGCTGACATGCCCGACGCCGATTGTCCCCGCTGCGGGACCAGGATGGTAAAGGACGGGCACGACATTCCTTTTGAAGTATTCATGGGCTTTGAAGGGGATAAAGTTCCCGACATCGACCTCAACTTTTCCGGCGAATACCAGGCTCGCGCCCACAAATACACAGAAGAACTTTTCGGGAGCGGCTACGTTTTCCGAGCCGGGACCATTGGCACCATCGCTGAAAAGACCGCCTACGGCTTTGTGAAAAATTACTTAGAAGAACGCGGCATTAAAGCCCGCAGCGCTGAAGTGCGCCGCTTGGTAGCTGGCTGCACCGGTGTTAAACGCACCACCGGTCAGCACCCGGGTGGCGTCATGGTAGTGCCGCGGGACAAGGACATCCACGACTTTACTCCTCTCCAGTATCCGGCCGACGATGCCAGCGCCGGCGTCATCACCACCCACTTCGACTACCACTCTATTTCCGGTCGGATTGTCAAACTGGACATCTTAGGCCATGACGATCCCACCGTAATCAAAATGTTGGAGGATCTTACCGGCGTCGATGCTCGTACCATTCCCCTGGATGAGCCTAAAGTTTTGAGCCTTTTCTCCAGCACCGAGGCCTTAGGAGTAACTCCGGAAGAAATCCGGTCTCCGGTGGGTACCTACGGCATTCCCGAGTTTGGCACCCGCTTTGTCCGCCAGATGCTGGAAGACACCCGGCCGCGCACTTTTTCCGAACTGGTGCGCATCTCCGGTTTTTCCCACGGTACCGACGTCTGGCTCAACAACGCCCAGGACCTGATCAAAAGCGGGACCTGCACCCTTTCCGAAGCCATATCTACCCGTGACGACATCATGATTTACCTCATTCACAAAGGGATGGAGCCGGCCCGGGCTTTCAAAATAATGGAAGGGGTCCGGAAAGGGAAAGGGGTAAAACCGGAAGACGTGGAAGCCATGCGAGCCTGCGGTGTGCCGGACTGGTACATCCAGTCCTGCCAGAAAATAAAATACATGTTCCCCAAAGCCCACGCCGTCGCCTACGTGATGATGGCCTTCCGCATTGCCTACTTCAAGGTTTATTACCCGGAAGCCTTTTACGCCACCTACTTCACCGTGCGCGCCGAAGAATTCGACGCCGATCTCATCGCCAAAGGGAAGGATGCGGTGCTGCGCAAAATTGAAGAAATAGAGCGGCAGGGCAACGGGGCATCGGCCCGGGACAAAAACCTCCTCACCATCTTGGAAGTGGCCTTAGAGATGTACGCCCGCGGCATCAAAATGCGCAAGGTGGATCTGTGGGAATCGGACGCCACCCGCTTCCTCATCACCCCCACCGGGCTCTTACCGCCTTTCGCTGCCTTGCAGGGAGTGGGGGAGACGGCGGCCCGCAACATCATTGCTGCCCGGGAAGAGGCCCCCTTCACCTCGGTGGAGGACCTCCGCACCCGGGCCCGGGTGAGCAAAACGGTCATCGAAGTCTTAGAGCAGCACGGCGCTCTGCGGGGGCTTTCCGAAACCGACCAACTGCAGCTCTTTATGTAAATTTGACCCGCAACCGGCCTCCCGCCCTATTTTTTTCCGATAACCTTCCAGCCGGCAGTTTGTTTTCGCTGCCGACTGATTTTTTGGAAATTTTTTTTCGCAGGCCTGTGTTAAAGTGACAGTAGATGTCACACCCTTAGAGGAAAATATCCATAAGAAAGGCTACGGGGGAGATAACGAGGCTGATGAGATGCTATGCCTGCAAAAGAGAAAATTTTGGCAAAAAAGAAGGAAAAATGGGAAAAGGTGACGAATAATGAAAAAGTCAGGCAAATCAAACAACAGGAGGACAAAAACGTGCATCTGTATTTCACCTTGCGCACCGCAGAAGAGGGACTTGCTTTGCCTATTCACTACAACCATTTACTGCAAGGGGCCATTTATGGAATTCTCCCGCCTGAATTGGCCTCATTTTTTCATGAACAAGGTTTTGAAACGGGCGGGCGCCGCTTTAAACTTTTCACTTTTTCCCGCCTCATGGGCGAGCGGAAGATCGATCAGGAAAACAAAAAAATTACTTTCCGAGGGGAAGTGAGATTAGTTGTCGCATCACCGCTGGAAAAATTCTGCACTGCTCTGGCCTGGGGTTTCCTTAACCGGGGATTTCTCCGCCTGGGGGATGCGGAAGTGGAAGTGGTAAAAATGGCTGTCCAGCATTACCGGGTGACGGGGGAAGAAATCACCGTCCGCACCCTTTCCCCAGTAGTGGCTTACAGCACCTTTTACCGCCCTGATGGACGCAAGTACACCTGCTACTTCCAGCCGGCGGAACCCGAATTTGATTCCCTCATCACCGCCAACTTGCGGAAAAAATACCAGGCCCTGTATGGTTGCGAGCCCCCGCCGGGGGAGGTGATGGTGAAAAAAGTGGGTAAGGGTAATTGGCACGTTCTCAATTACAAAGGAACAATCGTCAAGGGTTACTCCGGCCCCCTGCGCCTTGCTGGCCCTCCTGAACTGCTGCAGATAGCAATAGACGCCGGCCTGGGCAGCAAAAACGCTCAGGGGTTTGGGTGCCTGGAGATAAGAGGAGGTGGGAGAAGTGGAAGATAAAAAGCAGTTGATCGTCTCTTTTCCAAAATTAGGGCATTTCTGGCTTGATTCGGGTCTTGTAGGCTTAGCCAAAATAGTGGAAGAAGTTGCGGCAGGTAGTTTGAAAGTAAGTGAAAATGCGATTGAGATTGCTGCCGCTTCGGCTAACGAAGCGGAGGAAATCCTTAAAAAGGCCTACGATGTTCTTATTGATAGGTATTACGATCTATCAAGCAGAAGGCAGATTTCTGACGAGAGTTCGTATAATTTTTACTATGATTCCCAAAGGGATGAATTCATTGCTTTTCCTAAGAAAAAGCCCGCAGGGATAGCGCAGATTATTTACAATAAAGCACCAAGACCGTCTGGGGGTCAAATTAAATGGGAGAAAAAAGAGAAAAAAGAGATTGAAGTCAACGGGAAAAAAGTCAAGAGAAACAGAGGCATCTTACCTAAAAAATTCCCTACAGAATATAAACACCTTGAAATAAGACGGGATGAAATACAAAAACGGATGGAAGAATTTTTAGACGAAAGGGGCCTTGACGTTACTACTTCTGGATTGTTAGTTGACGGACCAAATAAGGTAAAACCCAAAATTACAATCAAGGTGAGTAATTCAAGAAACATAAGAGGTTATTGTTATCTCTGCGGACAACCCTCAGATCGGCTTGAAGATGCTAATCAGACTATTTTTCCTTTGATAACAGGATCTTCAGGGGTTCTTTCTTTTAATTCCGAGGTGGGTGGACCCGAAAAGGTTTGTTGGAAATGTACCTTAGTTGGTAAGTTTGTTCCTGCAAATGGCTTTTATATGAAACAGGGAGATAACATATATTGCTTTTTCCCTTATTCTGTTTCTTTGCAAAAAATGATTGATATTTATGACATATTTCAGGATGTTAAGTATGAGGATCCGGACTATTTTAAAAATTTTAATCACTCGTTAGGAGGATACTACCAGCACCCTTTTGAGGTTACCTTTGCTTTTCTTTATACTCTTTATGAGAAGCTTTTACTAAGGAAAAAGGAGGACGAAGAAAAGGAAGAGATACTTGATTTAGAAAAATTATTCGGTGTTACCATCGAAAGAGCGCCGTTAGAGTTT
>JASUSC010000007.1 GCA_030446285.1 Eubacteriales bacterium
GTATGATTTCCTTGAACTCTTTTCTCATTGAACCTCACTCCCCTCCATTCGACTTGGGTTTTCCCACTCGGAGTGAGGTTCTTCTTTTTTTGTGTTACTTTCCTTATCCCGAAATAATTTTACTCGATGCGTTAGCCACTACACCCCGCGGCAGCCGTAAATGGCCACCGTAAGTTGTCCGTCTCCTATCCACAACCGCAGGAGCAGAGGGTAGCCGCAGTTGTTCAAAAAACGGAAATCTTTATCGTCGTAAACGGTGGCGTCCCCCCTCCCAGCAGTACGTAACTTACCGGCCGGCTGTGAGGTTCACGCTCCAAAACGGGCAGACCGGCCGTCAGGACCGCGTTGTAGAGGGTGGAAGAAACCTAGCACATCCCCCTCGCCCGGCTCGTATTTCAGCGAGCCGTCGTCTTCCATAACCGGCGCCGGTACGAACCCTTTTGCCACCGTAACCGCCCCTACGGCGCGGTTGAAGGAAAATTCCGCTCCCGAAGGGATGCGGTAAAAGTTAAGACGGGAGGCAGTGATCAGCATGTTCCGTTCTCGGGCCACGTCGTCGGTCATGTAAGTGGTAGTGTAGCTCCCGAGAAGAATGTATTTTTCTTCTTTCTTCTCCTCTCCACTGCGGGCAGGAGGACGCCGGGCCGGGGGTACAAGAATGGCACAGCCGGAGAAAAACAGCAGCAAAAAAGGACACAGGCAGAAAAATTGTTTCCCCTTCACTTTTTCCCTCCTTTTCGCTCGAAGTTGTCCTGCCGCTCACCCATCTGCCACCGCCGTCCTAGGAGCTGGCCTGCTGACCTGAGTTCCTCCCTGCCTCGCCTGCCGGGCTCTGGCCTACTTTTCCCCTGTACCGCGCTGTCTGCAGGTCATCCCGGCCGGAGAGTTTATCATTGTCGACGACACTGCCCTCAATCCCCACAGCTACCAAACCCTTTTCCAGGCAATACAAAAAATCCCCTGCTGCCGCCGCCTGACGGTGGTAAACGCCAGCAGAGGCAACAGGGGTGAACAGATAAACTATGAAACCGGCCTAGTTCTGGCAGAATCTTTGCGCCGGTTTTCCGTGCAGCGTCTTATCATCACTGCTTCCCGGGACTGCACCGGCAGCAAGGACGCAGTTTCACTGGCAGAGGAATGGGCTTTTCTCCGCGCCCTCCGGGAAAGCAAGATGGACTGCGTCTTCTACCCGGACCTGGCTATCGCCATCCGCGATGCTCTGGAATACACCGGTGCCGGCGACCCACTCCTCTTGGGAGCCCAGGGGATGGACGCCGGAGCGGAAATGGTCATGACCTACCTGTCAGCCCAGGGCACCAGCCACAGCCGGCGCGACCTCCAGTATTCTGGCTGAAACCCCATGATGAGAGAAGGTGGTGACCATAGCCTCTTTTACCGCCGCCGTTTCCCCTTCCCGACAGAAGGCAATAAGGGCCGGACCCGCACCGCTCAAAGCTACGGATAGGGCTCCGGCCTCCCGCGCCGCCGTGAACACCGCTTCCATCCCGGGCACTAGGGGACAGCGGTATGGCTGGTGGAGCCGGTCAGCCATGGCTTCCCCCAGCCGGGAGTAGTCGCCGCTGGCAAAGGCTGCCACCAGCAGAGCCGCTCGGCTCACATTGAAGACGGCATCACGAAAAGGAACGGTGGTCGGGAGAACCTCCCGGGAGCGGTTGGTCGCTAGGGGGAAGTCGGGAACTGCCACCACACACATCAAGCCCGGCGGCGGCGAAAAGCGGTGGTAAATGACATCGCCGCTGCTGTTCAAACAGGCCACGGTAAATCCGCCCAGAAGGGCCGGAGCCACGTTGTCGGGGTGGCCCTCTAAGGATACAGCCAGCTTCAAAAGTTCCGCCTGCGTTGCAGGAGTGCCACTCAGGCGGGAAGCTGCCACCAGCCCGCCGATAATGGCCGTGGCGCTGCTACCCAGGCCGCTGGAGACAGGAATTCTGTTTTCGATGGCTATTTTCAGGGGTGGTATTTTCTTCCCTTTTTTCCGGTAAAAGAGGACCGCCGCCTGGTAAACCACGTTGTTCTCGTCCCGGGGTATCAGATCTGCACCTTCCCCCTTCACTTCAATTTCCAGCCTGCCGGCAGGGTTTTCTTCCATTTCAATGCGGTTGTAGATATTCAGCGCCAGACCCAGGGTGTCAAAACCCGGTCCCAGGTTGGCTGTTGTTGCCGGAACGTCTACCCTCACTCTTTTATTACCCATATCCTTTAATCGTCCTCGCCTTCTACGCGAATGACATTGCTGATTTCAGCCACGATGGAAAGCCCGCCGATAATCTGGAGGGCGTCCTGCATGTTCCTCTCCCTGGCCCGGTGGGTTACCCACACAATTTCCGCCAGGGGTCCGATGTTCCGCTTCTGAATTACGGAGGCCAGGGAAACCTCTTGGTTACCAAAAACGCTGGCGATGGCTGCCAAAACACCGGGTTTGTCCACTACTTTCATCCGGACGTAGAACTTACTGGCGGTATCTTTGATGTCCCGCACCTTTTTCTCTTCGTAGCAGGTGCAGCCGATCCGGCAGGGGGTACCGCAGAGAAGGTTCCGCGCTGCCTCCATTATGTCCCCCACCACCGCACTGGCAGTTGGCAGTTCACCGGCTCCCCGGCCGTAGAACATAGTATCCCCTACAGCATCGCCCCGGACAAAGATGGCGTTGTAGACATCGTTGACGGAAGCCATGGGATGGTGGATGGGCACCAAAGCCGGATGGACGCGCACCTCTACCTCTCCGTTTTCTTCTTTACCTATGGCCAAAAGCTTGATGACGTAGCCCAGCTCCCGGGCGTACTCGATGTCACGAGCGGAGATTTTGGTAATTCCTTCCACATAAACATCGTTGATCGTGAGCCGGGTGTTAAAGGCTATGGATGCCAAAATTGCCAGTTTGCGGGCCGCGTCCAGACCTTCCACGTCGGATGCCGGGTTGGCCTCGGCATAGCCTTTGGCCTGGGCCTCTTTCAGCACGTCTTCGTATTCACGCCCTTCTAAGCTCATTTTGCTCAGCATGTAGTTAGTGGTCCCGTTGACAATACCGTAAATGAGGCGAATGTTGTTGGCCGCTAAGCACTGCTTCAGGGGACGGATAATAGGAATACCGCCCCCAACACTGGCTTCAAAGAGGAAGTCCACATTGTTCTTCTCCGCCGTTTCAAAAAGTTCCTGACCGTGGAGCGCGATAAGATCTTTGTTGGCCGTAACTACGCTTTTCCCCTTGTTCATGGCCGCCAGGATGAATTCCCGTGCCGGGCTGATGCCGCCCAGCACTTCTACCACAATGTTGATTTCCGGGTCGTTGAGAATGTCGTTCACATCCAGGGTGTAAAGCTCCGGAGGAACGGCAATACCGCGTTCCCGGGTTTGGTCCTTCTCCAGAATGCGTTTGACAACAATCTCTGCCCCTACTCTCCGGGCAATGATATCCGCGTTGTTGACCAGCACTTTGTAGACGCCGGTTCCAACTGTACCCAGTCCCATGATTCCCACACCAATTTTGCGCAAGTTCTATCCCTCCCACTGCATATTATCCGCTGGAAAAGTTCCCAGGATTTTTTACCCCGTGCGCCCCACCACCTCAACCTTGCGCACTCCCCTGATGAGCTGCAGGGAGGCAATCAGTTTCTCCGGCGGGACCATCAGCCTGCTGGTGTCGACGGCCAGCGACACGCTGGCTACCCCGGCCAGAGGAATGTTCTGGTTGATGGTGAGAATGTTGCCCTCCTCGGCGGCGATGGTGTTAAGGACGGTGGAAAGAACTCCAGCTCGATCTTCCAGCAGTAGGGAGAGGGTGAGGATCTGCCGGCCGCTACCCTCGTAGAAGGGCTGAACGCCGTCGCGGTACTTGTAAAAAGCGCTGCGGCTGAGCCCCACCATCTCTACCGCTTCATGGACAGAACGTGCTTCCCCTCTGGCCAGTAACTCCTTCACCAGGGCCGTTTTCCGGATAGCCTCCGGGAGAATGTCTTCCCGCACTAAGTAGTACCTCTTCCCCCCGCCTTCCACCACTGCTGCCTCCTGTCTATTTGCTAAGGACAATTGTTTATGTACAGTAAACATTATAGCTGTCCCTCAAGAAAAACACAAGTACTTTATTTGAAAACAGTTGAAAAGTTGCTTTTAGTTTTTTTGTGTAAAATTTTGATATAAAATTGTAGTATAAAAAGTGATACCGGGGGGAAAGCACATGCACCTCCACCGCCCGCTACTGGAAATCACCTCTATTACCGCTCCCGCACACATCTGGCGGGAAGGAGAAACTTTCACCGCTACAGTAGTAAGCACCGACGGCAACACGGTGGTGCTGGCAGGAAATGGTTTCCTCTTCCGAGCCACCACGACCGTTCCCCTTAGCGCCGGCGCAGAAATTTTCCTCCGTTTCCGCGGTCGCAGCGGGGAACGAATAGTTTTTCAGTTGGTGGAAAAGAAAAATCCCGGCAAACCCCAGCGGGCCGGCATTCAACCGCGGCCAGAGGAAGCAGACTTCCCCTCCTTCTCTCTGGCCGGCAGAACGACGAAAGAAAAAGCCGCTCCGCCGCCCACCACCGCTGCCTGTTTCTTCCTCTTGCCAACAGGAGATAAGTACATCCCCGTGCACCTGCAGGTGGAATATGAGAAAGAAAAAAACCGTGCTGGCAGCACAAATAGACCCCTCACCGTCCTCCTCTCCCTTTCTCCCCCCTCTTTAGGTCCTGTGCAGGCCTGCCTCACCCTCCGGGAAAACCAGCTGGTGGTTACCATCAACGTGAGCGTAGAGAAGAGCAGGACCATCCTCAACTCCCTTCTCCCTGGCTTGCGGGAAAAGCTGACCCGCACCGGTCTCAAGGTCAGCCTGCCACCGGTACGCCTTACCTCCACCATTTCACTCTCAGGAAACGGAAAAGGCGAATGGCAAAGCCCCGGCATAGATCTTAAAATATAGGAGGTACACGATATGACAAAAGATAAAAAGAAAAAAGCCGCCGCTCTCAAATATTCCCCTTCCATGAATGCGCCCCGGGTTGTAGCTGCCGGCGAAGGTTGGTTAGCGGCGAAAATTATTACCGCCGCCCGGGAAGCGGGAGTACCGGTGCGGGAAGATCCGGCCCTGGCAGAAGCCCTGGTGCAGGTGCCAGTAGGGGAAGAAATTCCGCCCGAATTATACCAGGCGGTGGCAGAAGTTCTGGCCGTAATTATGAGGGCCGAAGAAAAGGCATCGAGTAGGAAGGGGTGACTAACCCCCGTCTTCTCCCACCACTGGCCATGCGGGTCCGCATCCGGCGGTTCACCAAGCTTGACGAAGTCTTCGATAGCGTTCGGTTAAGCTTATCAGGCTCTGGGCCGCCAGTAGGCGTTGTCCAGGGCTTTATTCATTGGCCCGTGGGCCATCCGTCATGGCCCTTTCCGGCTGTGGGCGTATTGGAGTACCACCACTCCACTAGCTTCAAAGCTCGCAGTTCCTCTGTCCGGGCCCGTACCCACTTCCACTGTTCCCAGAGACATGCCCGCAATCGTCACATTATCCACCCTTCTATCTCGCGAAAAACGCCGGCTGTCTCCGCTAAGGAGTAGTATCCTGCCCACCTCCGCAGATATTTGTTGATGTGTTCTATGCGTTCCTGCATGTTTATGTCTGCCTGGGATCTCGCTGTGTTTTGCCAGCTTATCCAAACAGCTTAGCCTCATATGGGGCTCTTGTTCATCGAACCGTGGCTTTGCCTCCAGCTCCCTTCCGACCCCACCTCCCGGTAGGCGCCCTTCCCTTCAGCTAGCAGACTGGGCTGCCTCGCCTGCAGTGGACTTCCACCACCAAGTTGACGCCCATGCCGGGCGCACAAAAAAAACCGGTCCGTTTTTTTACGGCACCGGTTTAAGGCTTCATTTAGCCAGCAACTCTTTTCTTCTCCGGTATTCTTCTTCGCTGATTTCTCCCCGGGCGTAGCGCTCTTGCAAAATCTCCAGAGGGGTTTTTCTGTTTCCCTTCCCGAAGAGATTAATGTCGCCCCGTTGCCAGAGAATGTACAGAAGTACCAGGATTATTAGCAAACCGATAAACCCCATTTCGGGTCACCTCCTTTTTCGGCGTTAGTTAGGAATCACTTTTCCTCCTCAAGGACTTTTTTCCGTTCCAGGTATTCTTCCGGCGTAATTTCACCCCGGGTCAGGCGCTCCTGAAGGATGGTCAGGGCCTGTTTTTTACCGTCCCTTTGCCCTTGATAAAGTTTGCGGACCAGCAGCACTAAAACCACCAGAAGAAGAATCCAGAAAAGACCGCTGACCAGCATAGCTACTCCCATGTACTTGAAGCCCGGTCCCCAGGCAGCCCAGCTTTTATCCCACCACCAGTGCATCATCTTTCTCATCTCCTTTCCTTGTTTTCTAAGTTCATTGTACCCCGGAGATGTGATAAAATTATTGCCGTTTTTTGAACTTTTTGTGAAAAAAATAAAGCCTAGGAGAACGGGCTGAAGGTATTTTCTACCTTACTTTCTTTTCCTGCGAACCACTTCCAGTTATCTCGGCCAGACCGCTCAGCAATTTGGTTATAGCTTTTTTCTCAATGCGGGAAACGTAGGAACGGGAAATTCCCAGTTGTTTGGCCACTTCCCGCTGGGTAAAGCGGATCCCGCTGAGGAGGCCAAAACGCATCTCCAGGACCTTTCTTTCCCGGCGACCCAAAAATTTCAGTCGCTCGTACAGACGTTTCCGTTCAATGTTGCTTTCGACTCGGTCGATGACCTCGTCGGGATCCGTTCCCAGGACATCGGAGAGGGTAATCTCATTTCCTTCTTTGTCAAAACCGATAGGGTCGCTCAGAGAAACTTCGCCACGTCTTTTCTTCAGACTGCGCATGCACATGAGAATTTCGTTTTCAATGCAGCGGGCCGCGTAAGTAGCCAGCCGGATACCTTTGCTGCGGTCGTAAGTGTTGATGGCTTTAATTAAGCCAATGGTTCCAATGGAGATAAGGTCGTCATTCTCCACCCCGCTGCCCTCGTACTTTTTCACAATGTGGGCCACCAACCGCAGATTGTGTTCAATAAGTGCGTTGCGGGCCTCGGTATCCCCCGCAGCCATTCGTTCCAAATATTCGGCTTCTTCCTCCTCGCTCAACGGGCGAGGAAAGGAGCCGCCGGTTATGTACGCCACCAGTAGGAGCAGACCCTGCAGGACCGACACCAGAAGCAAAACGATATATCCCGTACCCATTACCGCCACCACCCCCGTAAACCTTTGCGCTACTATCATACGGGAGCGGCCCTACCCCGGTGTCTGTCCCAGAAAAATTAGCCTCGGGAGAAGTAATATTCTTTTTGTAATAATTTTCCACGTTATAACGATTTTCCCGGGGGGGAAAAATATTCTCGAAAAAATCGGGAAGGAGGACTGTCGATGCGGGAAAGACTGGCAATGCATGAAACCCTGGACCTGCACGAGCTCATTTCCTTCAAAAGCGTCTGCGCCACCAAAGCTGCAGCAATGAGCAACATGGCCACCGACCCGGCTCTGCGCTCTTTGCTGCAGCAGGACCTGCAGATGGCGAAAAAGCACATCAACGATCTGCAAAATCTGCTGCAAAAACACTTCTAAGCCACGGGAGGGAGTTCAATGGCTGCCAACCTTACAGGGGTTAATCTCACGGACCAGGTAATCTGCGGCGACCTGCTCAGTTCCGTCAAGTCTTCCATTAAAACCTGCGCTTCCGCCATCACCGAGGCAACCTCGCCGGAAGTAAGAAATGTCCTCCGCCGGCAATTAGAGGATGCCATCACCTTCCACGAAAAAGTATCCGAGTATATGATGGAGAAAGGCTGGTACCATCCCTACGACATCAACGAACAGATCAAACTGGACCTGAAAGGTGCCCAGTCCGCCCTCAATCTTTAAATTACGGCTAAAGCCCTCTGCATCACAGCAGAGGGCTTTTTATCGCTTCCTGCATCCAAGCCACCGTTTGTTTTATTCCTTCATCCAAAGAGGTGGTAGCTTCCCAGCCGGTGGCTTTTTTGATAGCTGCGGTATCGGCAGCATAAATTTCCAGCCCCGGCCTTCCGGTGGGAATGTAGATAAGTTCTCCTTTCCCTCCGGTATGGTGTAATACCTTTTCGGCTAAGGTTTTCACCGTTACCGGCTTCCCCGTTCCCAGATTAAAAGTTTGCCCGGCCAGTTTTTCGCCTTTCTCCAGCAAAAGCTCCAGCGCCCGGGCCGCATCCTCACCGTAAAGAAAATCCCGAGCTTCTTCTCCGTCGTTGTAGAGAACCAGATTTTCTCCTCTGAGGGCTTTGCGGATAAAATTGGCCACTACCCCGGCATACCCGTGGCAAGCCATTCCCGGACCATAGGTGTGGGAGCTACGGACGATTATCACGGGATAGTTGTACCAGGCAAACGCTGCCCGGCAGTACGCTTCTGCTGCCACCTTGCCGGCAGCAAAGAAGTCTCGCGGGCAGGCGGGGTGGCTTTCGTCCACCGGAAGATAGCGGGAAAAACCATAAACGTGACAGCAGGAGAGGTAAATTAACAGCGGCCTTTTTCGGGTTCGCAGGAGAACATGAAGAAACTTAAAAAAACCCTCCACGTTGTTGCGAAAATATTCTTCAGGGTCCTGGACCGCTTCCGCCGGCGAACTGTAACCGGCTAAGTGTACCACCCGGTCCACTTCCATCCGGTTAATTTCCCGCACTGTGAGCTGGCGAAAATCTTTTTTAATCTTGACTATCCTTCCTCCTTCGGGCAGAAAGGAAACGCCGGGCCGGTCAAAACCGGTGTCCAGAGCGTAAACTGCTTCGCAGTTTTTATTCTGGCTCAGACGCCGCATTAAGTGCAAACCATACAGACCAGCGGCACCGGTTATAAGAACCCTCATTTTCCCTCACCTCTCCCGGCTTTACCCCTTACCATATTACTGAGCAGCCGGGAAAAGGGTGAGTAGAGAAGGAAAATTTCATTTCCTTTCAGCCAAAATTTGGCCCAGCCGGGCAAACTCTTCCACCGAAAGAGTTTCTCCCCGCCGCCCGGGGTCAACACCAGCCGCCAGCAATACTTTTTCCGCCTCTTCCCGTGCTATTCCCAGACCGTGACTTAAAGCGTTGGCCGCCGTCTTGCGCCGCTGACCGAAGAGAGCCTGGACAACGCGGGCAAAAAGACCCTCGTCCCCTACCGGGTAAAAAGGTTTTGAAAAAACGCGTAGCCGAACCACCGCCGAATCCACTTCCGGCCGCGGCCAGAAGAGGCCGGCGGGTACGGTAAAGAGATATTCCACTTTGGTGTAAAGGGCTAAGTTTACGGTCAGGGCCCCGTACTCTTTGCTCCCCGGGGAAGCCGTCATGCGGCGGGCCACCTCTTTCTGCACCATGAGAACCATGAGGGGAAAGAGCCGGCGGTGTTCCAGGAGGCGGAAGAGAACGGGAGTGGTGATATAGTAGGGAAGGTTGGCCACTACTTTGGCCGAACGATTGGCCAGGAGGGCAGGCAAATCCACTTTGAGGATGTCCCCTGCCACTACCCGCGCTCCGGGATAAGGAGCAAGAACCTCCTCCAGCAGAGGTATCAGCCGTCGGTCCACTTCTACCGCTATCACTTCTCCCGCCCGCCGGGCCAGCTCCAGGGTAAGAAAACCGGCTCCCGGGCCGATTTCCAGAACCAGGTCCTCCGGCCCAATTTCCGCCGCTTGGACGATGCGTTCAATTGTGCGCGGGTCGGATAGAAAATTCTGGCCGAGACTTTTCCGCGGTCTGAACCCCTCCGCCCGCAGGCGTTCCTTTATCTCTTTACTGTCCATTATTTCCTCCCGCCTTTTTTAGAACTAAAAGAGAGGGCTTACGCCCTCCCCTTTTTGCCCTCTATTATTCAGCTAAAAAATACACCGTAACCCAACGCTGTCCCCAGGTCCGGGCTTCCGTCGCCGTTTCAAAAAAGAGGTCGATACGGTTGCCGCGAATAGCACTGCCTTTATCGGCGGCGATAACATAGCCGTACCCCTCGACGTAGAGCTTCGTCCCTAAGGGGATAACGCTCGGGTCAACCGCCGCCACCCCCCGGTAGGGCATGGTTCCACTAGCCGTCCTGCACCCAGTGTGGGTGTAGCCGGTGGCCAGCATCTGCACCGCCTTGTAGTAGCGGATTTTTTCCCCGCGGGAGCCGATACGGAAGCGCACCGTTCCCAGAGCCACAATCTCACTTACAGGTTTTTTCAGCACCGTCTGTTCTAAAATTTCCCGGGCAGCTTCGCGCCCGTCTTCGTAGACAATTCGCACCTTGTATTTCATCAGTCCTTTTTCCCCGGGACGGAGAACCTTGCTCTGTCCGTAGTCCATGGTATTGTCCTGGCGGTGTTCAACTCCGTAGGGGATTTCTTCGGTATACTCCTGCTCTTTTACCACCACCCGGATTACTCTGATTTCCATTCCTTTTTCAATTTTCGCCTTCCGGTCGGGTAGAACCCGGTCCAGTTTCCCCACCCGGACCTTCTTTTGCTCCAGCACTTCTGCCACAGTGTCCGCCGTTGTCTTAAAACTTTGCTTCCGGCCGTCCACTACCAGGACCACCGGCACGGCCCTTTTTACCGTCACCGTCATCCCGCTGAAGACCTTGCTGGACAGAGAAGGACGGACTAAGTCTTCTGGTGCTAACCTTATCCCGGCTTTCTTCAGCACGTCCTCTACCCGTCCGTAACCCGTACGCACCTGGACAGTCTTGCCGTCAGCTTTCACGGTAACGGTGCGGGGCCAGAACCATATCCCACCAGCAGCCAGGACCAAAAGGATAAGGGTACCTCCCGCCACCTGACGCAGTAGAGGCGGTATGAAACCGACCTTTCCTCCGTCCCTGCCGGGGATTCTCTTGAAAAGCATTAAACCCCTCCACTGTTTCAGGTTTTACCGCTGACCGGCATCCCCAGGTCGCTCCTTTTCCCCGGGAAGCCACAGTTGTGTTAATTATAGCAGCCGGAGGGGGAAAAGTCAAAACATTTTTGTATATCATTTCCAGTTAGCAGGCGGTAAATAAAACAGGGGCCGTACCCCCCTGGAAAATTTAGATGGCATCGTTTTTCACCTCAACCCGTTCTTCTTCGGGAGCTACCTCGCCTTCGCTGATAAAAACCACTTCTTCGCAAGAGGGACAGACGATTTCTACCACCTCATCGTCTTCCAAAATAGAGGCTTCAAAGTATACGTCTTCGTGACAGGTAGGACACTCGACGTGAATCCACTCATCCTCCTCGTCGTAAACTTCCTTTTCTAGCTCGACAACATCCTCATCCAGGGAATCCACGTAATCTTCCAGTTGCTGGTGAGCTTCTTCCAGGTCGGAAAGGGACACGGCCATGTCCTCCAGCACGTCCAGAATCCCGCTCATCAGCCGGGCCTGGCGGCGCGGACTCATGTCCCCTTCCAGGTTTTCAGCTATTCCCTGCAGGTAAGCTATTTTCTCCCGTACCTTGTGCATAACAAGGCCCCCTTCCCATTGCTTTTATTACTCTATTATGCCGGATTAGGGGAGCAATTATGTTTTCTCCCGCCGACGGTAAAAACAGGGTCAGTTAGCGGGATAAGGCTGACAGGCAGGGCAGTAACTGGTAGTTCTACCACAAATTTTCATCTTGGCAACGGGGGTCCCGCAGGTTAAACAAGGCTCACCAGCGCGGCCGTAAACCCGTAAAAAGTTCTGAAAACCACCCTTTTTCCCCTCTCCGTCCACGTAATCACGGAAGGTGGTACCGCGGTGGGCTATTCCCTCCTTTAGGACGTCCCCTATAGCCCGGTGCAGGCTTTCCACCTCGCCTGCCGTCAAAGAGCAGGCAGGGCGGGCAGGGTGAATCCCGGCCCGGTGCAAGGCCTCATCGGCGTAGATGTTGCCCAGGCCGGCCAGAAGGGACTGGTTCAGCAGGACTGCCTTCACCGGTGCCCGACGTGGTTGTAGCATTTCCTGGAGGCGGGTAACGGTAAACTCTTCCGTAAGGGGTTCCATTCCCAATCCGGCGAGGGGTGGAAAAACCGGGAGTTCCGCCGCCGGTAGGAGCCACATGCGCCCGAACCGGCGCGGGTCGATGAACCGGAGCTCTCTGCCGTCATCCAGGTTTATGATGACATGGGTATGAGGGGGATGCTTTTCTTCTTTCTTGCTAATTACCAGCCGTCCCGTCATCCGCAAATGGATGACGAGAACTTGGTCGCCGCTCAAAGAGAGCAAAATAAATTTCCCCCGCCGGCGGAGGGCGGTAATTTCCCGCCCCGCCAGGAGGGAAGAAAAACTTTTCGCCTCTGGTTCCTTCACTACTTCCGGCCGGAATATATTAACCCCGGCAATTTTCTGCCCCAGCAAGATGTTCCGCAGAGTGCGAACCACCGTTTCCACTTCCGGCAACTCCGGCAACACCATCACCTAACCTTTACAGTTCTAACTTTTCCATTGAGTACCAATTTTTTCCTTGTTTGAGCTCTACTTCCAGCGGTACGCGGAGAGGTAGCACCCTTTCCATGGCCTCCCGCACCAGGTGGGCCACCGGCTGTAGTTCCTCCGCCGGCACCTCGAAGAGAAGCTCGTCGTGGACCTGGAGAAGAAGCCTAGCCCGCATCCCCTTCTCCCGGAGAGCTTTTCGCACCGCGATCATGGCCAGCTTGATGATATCGGCGGCGCTCCCCTGGATGGGCGTGTTCATGGCCGTCCGCTCGCCAAAACTGCGCAGGTTCCGGTTGGGGCTAAAGAGGTCAGGCAAGTAGCGGCGCCGGTTGAGGATGGTGGTGACATAACCTTTCTCCCGGGCCGCCGCCACCGTGGCGTCGAGATACCGTTTCACGCCCGGATAGCGGCGGAAATAGTTCTCGATGTACTGTTTGGCCTCTTTGCGGTCAATTTTCAAATCCCGGGCCAGCCCAAAATCGCTGATGCCGTAGATGATGCCGAAATTGACCGCTTTGGCCCGGCGCCGCATCTCCGGCGTTACCTCCGCCGGAGAAACACCGAAAACTTCCACCGCTGTCCGGGTGTGGATGTCCTCTCCTCGGCAGAAGGCTTCGATAAGCTTTTCGTCTCCCGCCAGGTGAGCCAGGACTCTGAGCTCGATCTGGGAATAATCGGCCGAAAGAAGTAGCCATCCCTCTTCCCCGGTCACAAAAGCTTCCCTGATCCTCCTCCCCTCTTCCATGCGGATGGGGATGTTCTGGAGATTGGGTTCGGTGCTGCTCAGGCGGCCGGTGGTGGTCACCGTCTGGTTGAAGGTAGTGTGAACCCTGCCAGTAACCGGATTGACCAGTTTAAGGAGACCGTCCACGTAGGTGGATTTAAGTTTCATTAACTGGCGGTAGTCCAAAATTTTGGCCACCACTTCGTGCTCGCTGGCTAAGGTCTCCAGTACTTCCACGTCGGTGGAATAGCCGGTCTTGGTTTTCTTTACCGGCGGCAGTTTCATCTTTTCAAAAAGGATATATCCTAACTGGCGGGGGGAATTGAGATTAAACTCCTCTCCGCAGATATCATAAATTTCCTGACTGATCTGCTCCAAACGGTGCTGGTACTCTTCTCCCAGAGCCTGAAGTTTTTCCACATCCACTTTTATCCCCGTAAGTTCCATTTCCGCCAGGATGGCGGCCAGAGGCAGCTCCACCTCATAGAAGAGGTACTCCATCTCCAACTCTTTTAACTGATGAGAAAACATCTCCCGCAAATTAGCCACAATCTCCGCTTCCGCCACTAAGCTTTCCCGGCTGTCTTCTTCCAGATGGCCCCGTCCCAGGTATTTCAGGGCCAACTCCCCTACTTTTTGATTGGGCTGGCCGGGATTGAGAAGGTAGGCTGCGATCATGGTGTCGAAAAACTTTCCCTGCCGTCCTCCCAGGAGCTGAAAAGCCTTTTTGGCATCGTGAAGAATAATTTCTCCCTTAGCTTCCTGCCACAACCGGCGCAGGACCTCCCCATCTCCCTCCGAGTAATACGTTCTGCCCTCCGTCGTCCGCACCGCCGCTTTTTCCATTTCCTCCCGGGGGAGGGAACCGCGGTAGCGGTAAGCTACGGCAATTTTTTCTTCCCGGACAACGTCAGCTAAAGCCTCGTAGTCAAGGGTTGCTACTTTAACTTCCGCTTCCGCTGGCGGAGAGGAGAAAAGTCCTTCGCCGAACAAGTCCTGCTGCTTTTCCCGGGCTTTCTGTTTTTCCAAAAAAGCGCGGGCGAGGGTTCTGAATTCCAGTTTTCGGAAAATTCTGAGGAGGGCGTCGTAATCGGGCTCCTGGACCAGACAGTCTTTTTCAATATCCACTTCCAGGGGAACGTCCCGCTCTACCGTCACCAGTTCCCGGCTAAGGCGGGCCTGGTCGCCGTACTGGCGCAGGGCATCGCCCACCTTGCCTTTGATTTCGTCCCGCCGCCGCAGAACCTCGTCCAGGGAACCGTACTCCTGAAGGAGTTTTACCGCTGTCTTCTCGCCAATACCCGGCACGCCGGGCACATTGTCGGAGGGGTCGCCCATCAGCCCTTTTAAGTCAGGCATGAGATGGGGAGGCAGTCCGTAACGTTCCTTCAGCTTGGCCTCGTCGTACACTTCCAGCTCGGAGATACCTTTGCGGGTAATCATCACTCTGGTACGGGGGGAAATGAGCTGGAAGGCGTCCCGGTCGCCGGTAACCACCACCGTTTCCCAGCCTTTTTCCTCCGCCATCCGCACTAAGGTGGCTATGATGTCATCGGCCTCGTACCCCTCCTTCTCAAGCACAGGTACCCGCATGGCGGCGAGGATTTCTTTGATGAGGGGAAACTGGGGGCGAAGTTCGTCCGGAGTTCCCGGTCTGGTTCCCTTGTATTCGGCAAACATCTCATGACGGAAGGTAACCCGGCTGCGGTCAAAAGCCACCGCCACGTAATCGGGTTTCACTTCTTCCATGGCTTTCAAAAACATATTGGTGAAACCGAAAGCGGCGTTAGTAATCACACCGCTGGAAGTGGTAAGCAGCGGCAAAGCGTAAAAAGCCCGGTGGGTGAGACTGTTGCCGTCGAAGACCAGAAATTTTTTAGAGCCGTTTTTCAATGACGCCACCCCCAATTACCAGATCCCCGGTATAATAGACCGCCGCCTGTCCGGGTGTTATTGCCCGCTGGGGTTCCGCAAACTCCACCCGCACTTTCCCTTCCCCCTCCGGAGAGAGAAAAGCCTTGGCGGGGCGGGCCGTGTAGCGAATTTTCACTTCCGCTTCCACCGGCTCTGTGAGCTCGTCCATCAGGATGAAATTGTTGTCCCCGGCCAGAAGCCCGCGGCTGAAAACCTCCTCATACCGCCCCAAGATCACAGCATTCCGGTCAGGGTCGATGTCCACCACGTAGTACGGTTTCCCCAGAGCCAAGCCCAGCCCTTTCCGCTGACCGATGGTGTAGAAAGGGATCCCTTGGTGCGTCCCTAAAATCCGCCCGGACGTGTCTAAAAAAGGCCCGGGTTCAATTGGCACCGGGCTGTTTTCCCGGATAAAACGACGGTAATCGTTGTCCTCGATAAAGCAGATCTCCTGGCTTTCCTCTTTTTCCGCCACGGGCAACCTCAGGCTGCGCGCTATCTGCCGGACTTCGTCTTTGGTGTACTCTCCCAGGGGAAAAAGGACAGCCGCCAGTTGTTCCTGAGTGAGGGAGTAGAGAACGTAAGTCTGGTCTTTGCGGGGATCTTTCGCTCTCCGGAGCAGATACCGTCCCCGTTCCGGATCGAATTCAATCCGGGCGTAGTGGCCGGTGGCGACGTAATCCATTCCCATAGCCCGGGCCCGGCGGAGAAGCTCGTCAAATTTGACGTAGCGGTTGCAGGCTATACACGGGTTGGGAGTACGACCACGCAGGTATTCCGCCACGAAATAATCGATGACCTTTTCCCGAAAAAAATCCCGGAAGTTCATCACATAATGGGGGATTCCCAGACGGTGGGCTACCCGGCGGGCATCGTCAACCGCCGCCAGGGAACAGCAACCTCCCCGCCGGGCCTCCGTTTCCGGGTCTTCCTTCTGCCAGATTTGCATAGTAACGCCTACCACTTCATATCCCTGTTCCAGGAGCAGGGCAGCCGCTACCGAACTGTCTACCCCGCCACTCATGGCCACCAGCACCTTTTTCCGCCCGGCCAACAACCTCACCTCGCCTTAAAAACGGACCAACCGGCCGCCCAGGACCGGTTGCCCTAATCGCTGTTATTTCTGACCCTGTTTCTTGAGATAGTCTTCAATGGCCTTGTGGAGAGCATCTGCCGCCAGGTTGGAGCAGTGCATCTTCTGAGGCGGAAGACCTCCTAAAGCTTCCGCCACCGCTTTGTTGGTTACTTTTAAAGCCTCATCGATGGTTTTCCCCTTCACCATCTCTGTCACCATGCTGCTGGTGGCCACCGCCGCCCCGCAGCCAAAAGTCTTAAACTTAATATCTTTGATAACGTTGTCCTCCACCTTGATGTAAATGCGCATAATGTCGCCGCAAGTGGGATTCCCCACCTCGCCCACTCCGTCGGGATTTTCTATTTCTCCCACATTCCGAGGATTCTGAAAATGTTCCATAACCTTCTCATTGTACATCTAAACACCACTCCTTCTTTTCGGCCGCTTAGCGTGCCTTCTGATCTTCTTTCTGGTAAAGGGGCGACATGGCCCTCAGCCGTTCCACGATTTCCGGCAGCACTTCCAGCAGGTAGTCAATCTGCTCCTCCGTGTTATCCTTGCCCAGGGTGAACCGTACAGAACCGTGGGCAATTTCATGGGGAATACCCATAGCCAGCAGGACGTGGGAGGGCTCCAGGGAACCGGAAGTGCAGGCCGAACCGCTGGAAGCGGCTATCCCTTTCATATCCAGCATGAGGAGGATGGACTCTCCTTCGATGTACTGGAAACTGAAGTTGGCGTTGTTGGGGAGCCGTTTTTCCGGATGGCCGTTGAGTTTGGTATGAGGAATGGTGTTCATCACGGTGTTGATAATCTTGTCCCTAAGCTTCCTCTCCTTCTCCGCCCGCTCAGGCATCTCCCGCACCGCCTTTTCAATGGCCACCCCGAAACCGACGATCCCGGGCATGTTCTCTGTCCCCGCCCGGCGGCGCCGCTCCTGGGCTCCTCCGTGCTGGATGGGCAAGATACGGGTCCCTTTGCGAACGTAGAGGCAGCCGATCCCTTTCGGACCGTAAATTTTGTGGGCAGAGATGGAGAGGAGGTCGCAGTTGAGGTCCTTGACGTTAACGGGAATTTTTCCTACCGTCTGGACAGCATCCACGTGGAAGTAGATGCCCTTTTCCCGGGCCAAGCGGCCGATTTCTTCCACCGGCTGGATGGTCCCCACTTCGTTGTTGGCATGCATGATGGAAATGAGAATGGTCCGGTCGGTAATGGCCCGGCGTACGTCCTCCACCGAAACCATCCCGTATTCGTCCACCGGTAGGTAGGTAACCTCAAAGCCGTGTTTTTCTAAATATTTGCAGGCATCCAGCACGGCGTGATGTTCGACAGAAGAAGTGATAATGTGATTACCCCGTTTGGCGTTGGCCTCGGCCACCCCTTTTATCGCCAGGTTGTCGGCCTCGGTGCCCCCGCTGGTAAAGATAATCTCAGCCGGATCGTCAGCTCCGATGGCCGCTGCCACTTTTTCCCGGGCTTCTTCCATAGCTTTCTTGGCTTCCCGACCAAAGGAATGGATACTGGAAGGATTACCCCAGTTGTGGAGCATGCATTCATACATGGCCCGGGCAACTTCCGGGTCCACCGGCGTGGTAGCACTGTGGTCCAGGTACACCTTCATCTTCCCGGTCATCTCCTTTTCCCCGTTGTTGTTTGGTAATTACGCAATCATATGTAGTACATATAACCGCCCGCCTGGCGGGCTTTTTCTGCCTCCCGCACCAGATCCTCGAGGGTAGTATTGTCCAGCACCTCCTCGATGCTGGCCTTGACCTTCTCCCACAAGTTCCTGGTCACACAGTAGTCCGCCCGCAGGCAGCATTCTGGGTCTTCTTCGTTGACGCATTCCACCGGTGCAATGGGCCCTTCGAGAACCCGTATGATCTCCCCTATTTTTATCTCGTGGGGCTCCCGAGCCAGAGTATACCCTCCCTGGGCTCCCCGCACGCTCTTGACCAGACCCGCTTTGCGCAGCACGGCAATAAGCTGCTCCAGGTAGTGTTCCGACAGGTTCTGACGCTCGGCCACACTCTTTAAGGGAATAGGCCCTTCCCCATGGTGCAGAGCTAAATCCAGCATGGCCATAACGCCGTAATGACCGCGGGTGGAGATTTTCACCCTCCGCCCCCCTTTGGTTAAATTCCTACTAAATAAGTCAGAATTAGCTACGGTTTATATTAGCACAGGCTGGTAAATAAGTCAATGACAAATTCCCAGTAAATCAGTGCGTTTTTAGTGTAACTGCTGGAATTAGTTTTTATGTAAGCTAAGAGAGAAAAAAATCCGCGTTGGCCACAGGCCAGCACGGATTTTTCGTAACTATAGGTCAAACAAGCACCTGGGGAACACCGATTTGCGGATGCTTAATGATATACACTTCCGTTCCGTACACTTCCCGGATGACTTCCGGGCAAACCACCTCTTCCGGTGGACCTTCCGCTACGACTCTACCTTCTTTGATGAAAATAAGACGCTGGCAGTAGCGGGCTGCCAAATTGATATCGTGGAGAATGGCCATTACCGCTATCTGCCGTTCCCGGGCGAGGGAAGCAATCAGATTCATTATCTCTTTCTGGTTGCTAAGATCCAAGTAAGCCGTGGGCTCATCCAGAATCAATACCCGCGGCTCCTGGGCCAGGGCACGAGCAAGATAGGCTTTCTGCCTTTCCCCGCCGCTCAGTTCGGTAACGGGCCTGTCGCGGAGATGCCAGATACCGGTTGTCTCCATGGCTTCCCGCACCAGGCGGAAGTCTTCTTCCTTTTCCCGGCCAATGCCGGAGAGGTGAGGATTGCGGCCCATCAGCACGAACTGGTGCACGGTAAAAGGAAAGTTCGGAACCACCGTTTGCGGCACCACCGCCAGCCGACAGGCAACGTAGCGGCCGGGCAGGCGGTGCAAGGGTTGCTGAAAAAGATAAACCTTGCCTTCCCAGGGTGCAAGATAACCAGAGACGTACTTAAGCAGCGTGGTTTTGCCCGTGGCATTGGGACCGAGGATGGCAACTACTTCTCCAACCCGAAGGGCAAAGCTGATCCCTTTTAAAATTACCCGGGACCGGTAGCCGCCGGACAGATTTTCCACCTGCAAACAAGAAGCCATTTCCTACCCTTCCTTTCTGCTGCGCCGTAACAGGTAAATGAAAAAAGGTACTCCTAAAAAGGAAGTCACTACTCCCACCGGCAGCTCCAGAGGAGCGAAGATAGTCCGCGCCAGGTTGTCCGCCCAGACGAGAAAAATCCCCCCGCTGAAAGCGGTTACGGGGATTAAGATACGGTAATCGGGCCCCACTACCATCCGGCACATATGGGGAATAACCAGCCCGACAAAACCTATCGAACCGGCTACCGAAACCGCCGCCCCCGTGAGCAGTGAAGCAGCTACCAGGATGATCTTTCTGGTTCTCTCCACGGAAACCCCCAGCCAGTGAGCCTCCTCGTCCCCAAGAGTGAGAATGTTCAGGTGGCGTCCTTCCAACCACAGGACCAGCACCCCGGCCAGAAGGATAATCGCCACTACTATCGCATACTCCCCTTTACGCAGGGCCAGGCTGCCCATCATCCAGTATATTAGCTCGTGCACGTTTTCCCCGGCCATGGTGAGAAGAAAGGAAATGACCGACGACATAAAGGTGTTCACCACTATCCCTGCCAGCACCAAGGTTTCGGCCTGCAGGCGGCGGTCTATGCGTGCTAAATAAAATACCACCGTCAGGGTAATTATACCGGCAACAAAAGAGAGTACCGGCACAAAATAAATTAGGTTGCCGAAATGGGGGACAAGGAAAATCAAACTGAGGCACGCTCCTGCCGCCGCTCCCGACGAAATGCCCAGGGTATAGGGATCGGCCAGAGGATTGCGCAGCAATCCCTGGAGGGCAGCCCCGGCTACTGCCAGAGCTGCCCCCACGGTCATGCCCATCGTTATCCGCGGCCAACGCAGCTGGGTAATGATGGCGTAATAGCGTTGCCCCACCTCGCCGTCACTGCCGGCCCGGTGCAGGAGAACTGCTGCCACGTCCTTTAGCGGTATCCAGACCGGACCTATGGCCACTGAAACGAGGACGGTTATCAAAGCGAGAGGAATAAGTATCGCCAGTGCTATTAGCAGTCGCTGCTGCCAGCCGCTCATCAGCTATCGCCTTTCTCGTGATTATTTCTGGAACAGCTGAGGATAAAGGGCTTTGGCTACCGCCTCTAAGGCCTCCGCTACCCGCGGACCGGGATGGTTAATGAGATCGGGATCGATGTCCGTAACGATCCGGTTTTCCTTCACCGCTTTAATGTTCTGCCAGCCCGGCCGGGCTTTGATCTTTTCCTTCAAATCGGGAATATAGTACCCTTCCGTGGCAATAATTACATCCGGGTTTTTCTCCACCACTTTTTCCTCGCTGTATTGAGCCCAGGAATTCACGTCCGCTGCCACATTTATTCCCCCGGCCTTTTCCACCAGGTCATGCAGGTAAGTGTTTTTCCCGGCAGTAAAGAGGGGTTCGCTGCCAACTTCGATAAAGACCCGCGGTCTTTCTTCTTTCTTAACTTTGGCCACCTTTTCCGTTATCTCTTTTATTTTGGCATCAATTTTGGCAATCAGTTTCTTACCTTCTTCTACCCGGTTGGTAGCTTTAGCAATTAGCATTATCGAATCGTTGACATCAGCCATGGTATTGGCTTCCACCGTCAGAACGGTCACTCCCGCCTGCCGCAGAGCTTCGACGGCATTCTTGTTCAGGGACGGGCTTGCCACCACCAGGTCGGGATTCAGTTCCATCACTTTTTCCGCACTGGGGTTAAGATCCCCCACCACCTTCTTGTTCTTCACTTCCGGCGGGTACTTGTCCCATTTGGTTACTCCCACGAGTTTATCTCCAAGTCCCAAAGCAAAGATAATTTCCGTGTTGCTGGGTGTCAGGGAAACAATACGGGCAGGTTCCTTTTCAATCTTTACCTCCCTACCACTGGCATCCTTGAGAGTAAGGGGATAAGTAACCTTTTCCGCCGTTTCCTTGCTGGTTTTGCTACCCCCTCCCGAAAAACTGCAGCCGGCAAAGAGAAGGGCTGCCACAGTAAAGACCAGCACCGCTGCCAGAACCAAACTTTTTCTCCCTTTCATTCTTCCCTCTCCTTTCGCGTTTTTTTAAAGCAAAAGCAATTGTTTTAAAAATTGTCGGCCCCCGCCGGGGCCGGGAAAAGGAACTGAAGGATGGGTCTACCTCAACTTTCCAGGCAGGCTTTGAGCTCTTCCCCCGTCCTGGGGACAGTTGCTGACCTGTCTACCAAACCTTTTTTCCGCAAAGTCAGCCACATATCCAGTACCCAAGGACGGTGCAAGCCGGCCTGCCGGAGAAGGTCATCCTGCATGAATATTTCCACAGGGTCACCCTGGGCAATCACAGTGCCATCTTTCATTACCACCACCCGGTCGGCCCAAGCATAAGCTAAGTCCACGTCATGGGTGGATATTACCACCGTCACCCCCGCAGCCGCTGCCCGGTCCAGAAGCTCCATAACCTGCTGGCAGCCGTCCCGGTCCAGCCAGGCAGTGGGTTCATCACACACCACCACCTGCGGCTCCATGGCCAAAATACCGGCAATGGCTACCCGCTTTTTCTGGCCGTAGCTCAAATACTGGGGCGACCGGTCCTGAAAAGGGAGGGCTCCCGTCAATCGCAGAGCTTCCTCCACCCTCTTCCTGACCTCATCTTCAGGCAGATCCAAGTTCAGCGGTCCGAAGGAGACATCCTGGTACACGGTAGCGGCAAAAAGCTGGGTATCCGGGTCCTGGAAAACCACCCCCACAGTGCGCCGCAGCTCTTTCAGTTCCCGACGGCTGTACTTTATTTCCCTGCCCTCCAAGAGCACCCTGCCGTGGGTGGGTTTTAAGATGCCGTTAAAGTGAAGCAGGAGAGTGGTCTTACCAGAACCGTTGGGTCCGATGAGAGCCAACTTCTCTTTCCGCTCTACCTTAAGGTCTACCCCCCGCAGGGCGGTTGTCCCATCTTCATACGTGTAGTGAACCCCGACCAGTTCAATTATGGCCAAAGGTACAACCTCCCCACCGTCAGAAGCACCGGCAGAAGGGCAAGGATGCCGATATAGAAAGCCTCCTGCAGCCGGGGCAACCTCTCTTCCCGGTGATCAAGGAATCTTATTTCCCCCTCGTAACCGCGTGCCTCCATAGCCGTATAAAGTTTGTTTCCCCTGTCCAACGTATGGACGAAAAGGCGCGCTGTGAGGAGGGAGAGGGAACGCATGCCTTTCTGCGGGCTGCTGTAGCCCAAACGCGCATCCTGGGCACGGTAAATTTGCCCGGCGGTTTCGAGAAGGGTAAACAAATAGCGGTAGGTAAGAACCATGAGTTCGCTGAGAAGGGACGGAACGCGCAGACGCCGTAGCAGGGCAATTAGGTCAGACACCGGTGTGGTGAGAATAAGCAGGTAGAGGCTGGCGACAGCGCCTAACGAGCGGAAAAAGAGGGTGGTGGCCGTCTCCCACCCATTGGGAGTTACGACCAAAGTAACCGGTCCCAGGGAAAATTGAGCCAGAGCCCTTCCGCTTCCGTTCCCGGCGAGGTCAAAAAGAACGGCAGCACACCCGCTGCCGAGGAAAAACACCGGCAGGAAGAGAAGGCGCAAGTAGAAACGCCAGGGAATCCTCGCCCCGGCAACAAGAAGAAACGTTGTGGTCACGAGGACCAGAAGCGGGATAGTAAAGTTATGAGCGAAAAGGGAAAGCAGTAGATAAGTAATGCTCAAGGCCACTTTAAATCCAGCCGAAAAGTGGCTCCAGCGATTGTGAGCGGCGTAATAATCAATGTTCAGCATAGTCTTCCGCTCCCCGCCGGTTTTTCTCCCCGGTTCCCACCTTCTTCCCCCGGTAATAACCGATGAAGTAACCGATGAAAGCGCTCCCAGCCGCCGCCTGCAGGGCAAACAGGAAGGATTCTACTTCCCCGCTGGGTGGTTCCCATAGAGGTTCTGTCCAGGGCTTGTAACCCGGAGCAAGATCGTTTATCGCCTTCTCCGCCTGCTCATCGGCACCGGCAAATTCGGCTTCCCGGTGCAAGACGAGAGGAGCGAAGGCAAGAAAAGCCGCCAGCAGAGCTATCAGAAGGGTGATCCATTTTTTGCCGCCGGAAGCCATTATTTGCTCCCCCCTTCGCCGCTTATTACGGAAAGCTCCATGAGTTCGTTACGGTTGTGTTCCCGCAGGAAATTGAAAACAAGGGCGGTTAACAGGCCTTCGCTGATGGCCAGGGAAATCTGGGTTACGGCAAAGATACCGGCGAATTTCACCAGGGAGGCCAGCACTCCACCGTGGGCAGCGGGATAGGCCAGGGCCAGCTGGAGGGAAGTAACCAGGTATGTAGCCAAATCTCCCAGCATCGCCGCCAGGAATACCGCCACGGCAGGCGAAGCGCGGCGGGTCAGGCGGTAAACAAAGTAGGAAACCACTGGTCCTGCCACGGCCATGGAAAAAGCGTTAGCTCCTAAAGTAGTCAGCCCGCCGTGAGCCAGCAGAAGGGCTTGGAAAAAGAGCACGATAAAACCGATTACCGAGGTAGCCGCCGGGCCGAAGAGGACAGCTGCCAGTCCTACTCCTGTTGGATGGGAACAACTACCGGTAACGGATGGGATCTTAAGGGCCGAAAGGACGAAGGCAAAAGCACCAGCCAAACCCAGAAGAATCTTAATACGGGGATTCTGGCGGGTAACCCGGCGCAGTTGCCAGAGACCATAGAGAAGAAATGGCAACACCACAACCCACCATCCCGCAGCCCAGGCGGGAGGCAAAAACCCTTCCATAATGTGCATGGCCATGGCGTAGGAAGGCCAGAGGGCAAAGGTTAAGAAAACGGTAAGCAAAAAGAGCACGGCAGTTTTTTTCCTGCCCATCGCTACTACCTCCTCAAAATTTAGAACTAATCGTTCTTTTCTATCTCCTCCAGAAGCTCTTCAGGAGTATAAAACTCATTTTCACGCGGCGGCTTGCGAGTTATAACTACCACCGGTATTTGCAAATCGAGAGCAGCAGCTACTTTGGTGTCGGTTCCACCCGCCGCCCCGGTATCTTTGGTTACCACTACCGAAGCCCGGCAGGCTTTGAACATGGCCCGGTTGAGTTCGCGGGAAAAGGGCCCCTGCATGGCAATAATGTCCCGTTGGTTTATGCCTAAATCCTGTACTTTTTTGATAACTTTGTAATCCGGCAACACCCTGACAATCAGACGGCAGTCCTTGGTATAAAAGCTGTTGACAAAGAGTTCGAGATTGTAACTGCCAGTAGTAAGGAAAATAGTCTTTCCTAAAGAGGCGGCTTTGGCCGGGGCTTCCTCCCACGTATAGACTCGGTGAATGAGAGGATGAGGCGTAGCCACTGCCGCCGGCCGGGAAAAGCGGAAATAGCGCCAGCCCTTTTTCCGGCAGAGCTCCCGCACCCGCTCAGACAACTCCTCGTCAGTGAAAAGGCGGGACGCGTCAACTACCGTCCTTACTCCTTTCGCCGTCAATGCCTCTCCCAGTTCTCCGCCAGATCGTCCCCCCCAGAAGCAGATAAAATCCGCTCCGCTGCCCTCCGCCAGTTGCCGGCCGTAATCGTTCCACACTACCGCAAGTACTTGATGGCCTCTTCTTTTTAACTGGAAGCTGATTTCTTTTCCTTCTTTACTGTTGATCATTACGGCAATCATTTTTCATCCCTTTCTGGAACAAATTCCCACAAGAAAAAGACGCCTATTCCAATCAGCACTCACCTCCCGGAAGTGTGATTAGAACAGGCGTCCTGTCATCTCAGGGTCATCACACTTTTCCGGTCATATCCACGTCGGAAAAGTGCTTGCCGTCGTGACAGATTTCCTTTAAGCCCTGTCCCCCGGGACAGGGCACCCGTTCCCTAAACCGTAATTATCTTTGGAACAAATAAATGCCCTTCCCGCAGGGGAAGGGCAGAAAAACCTCCTTTTACCTTCCCATCCGCGTGGGAGGTACTGCCGTCCCGGAACAAGCAGGTCTCCTGGCTCGGGTTCACTGCCCCCTGCCCCTTCCCAGCTCGACGCCAGTGGGATAATGCAGGTGGGCTCCCCCTCACAGTGGCGGGACCGCGCCGGATTTGCACCGGCTTCCCTTTTAAGCCCTGTTTCTTTGCGGGCACTTGCTCCGGTAAGGTTATTCAGCTGTTTTTAATTTTAACATAAGACATCAGGAATGCGCAAGAAGTTTTGCGAAAATTGTGAAGCTTAGAAAACAAAAAGACGGTTTCCTGGGTGCGGGTGCCAGACTGTACCCGGCAAAGGGAGGATAATTTACGTCACACAAGGGGGTTTTGCCGGTCCCGCAAGAGGATTCCGGCAGCTCAGTTAGGCTCGCAAAGTGTTAAAAATACAAGCATATAAAATATAAAATAAAAACACCATGAAAGTTCATCCAAAACCTTCATGCTTTCACTTTCCTCGCAGGTGTTTTTTTAAAAAAGCAACTCCTTCATCTATCGTCAGGGGAAGGGGATCAACCCCGGATATACCGGCCTGGAAAAACAGCTTCCATACGGTGGGATAATCCAAAGAAGCTTCTTCCACCACCGCCGGATCGGTAAGAAGGCGTCTGTCACCGTGTCGTAAGACAGAACCTTCCTTGAATACCACCACTTCCTCCGCCCACTCTACCGCAAAATCTACATCGTGGGTAGCCACAACCACCGTAGTTCCTTCGCGGTGCAGAAGGTTGAGAATTTCCGTAAGCTCCCGCTTCCCCGCTGGGTCTAGGTAGGCCAGGGGTTCATCAAGGACTATTATCTCCGGTTCCATGGCTAAAACGCCGGCAATGGCTACCCTTTTCTTCTGCCCGTAACTCAGGTGCTGGGGAGGCTTGCGGGCGTAGGAAAGCATCTGCACCGCCTGAAGAGACCGTTCTACCCTTCTCTCTACTTCTTCTGCCGGTAGTCCCAAATTTTCCGGCCCGAAGGCAACATCATCCCATACCGTAGGAGAAAAAACCTGATCATCTGGGTCTTGAAAAACTAATCCTACCTTCTGGCGGACAGCCATCTCATTCCCTTTTTTTACTTCTATGCCGGCAACCTTTACCGTACCCCTCTGGGGTAAGAAGAGAGCATTGAGGTGAAGGACAAAGGTGGACTTACCAGCCCCGTTTGGCCCTAAAATGGCTACCTTGCGCCCCTTTGGCAGACGCAGATTGACGTTTCTTAACGCGATGGTACCGTCCGGATAAGTGTGACAAAGCCCTTCTACTTCAACAGCCCAGTCCACAATAAACCTCCCATTTCCATGCTGAATAGAAAGGCCAAAGCAACGGTAACACCCAGCCCAAAAACCAGATCGGGTTTCTCCAGCCGCCAAGGAAAAGAACCTTTCCGCGGCAGAGCAGTCAGCCCTTCCCTCCCGTAGCCCCGGGCCTGCATGGCCAGCCAGACCCGCTGGCTGCGGGCGTAAGCCCGGACGAACAGGGCTCCCACCACTTCCGCCGTTTTCTGTCTGGTCCGCCCGTCCAGCAAACTCCGGCCGGGGCGGTAGCACCGGGCTGCCCGCGCCATCTTCATCCGACACACTTCATCGCCTAAAACCTCAAGGTAGCGCAGGGCAAACTCCATAATGGCCACTATCTCGCGGGGAACTCTTAGTCTCTGCAAACCCCGCAGCACCTCGTGCCGGGGAGTTGACAGCAGCAAAAGCATCATGGCCGTAAAAGCCGCCATCAACCGCAAGCTCAAAACCAGCGCTTTTTCTACACCGCGGTCAGTTACCGCCACCTGCCAGCTTCCTATCTCCCATGCTGCCAAAGGGACACCGGGGGTAATAAAGGGGAAAATGAGGAGGCTCGTAATCAGCAAGGGGAGGATAAGAAAGAGCCTCTTCCCGGCCTGTCGAAGGGAATGACCCTCAGCAACCAGCAGTAAAACAACCAATACAAAACCGGTTGCCAGTGCCGGCACGCTGTTAAGAGCAGCCAGCCCGGCAATAAACGCCGTAATGCCCGCTATTTTTACTTCCGGCTTCAGCCGGTGGAGCCATTTCCCTTCCCGTCCTTCGTGGCCGGACAGCATCCTCCCCATAAAAGACGGTCCCCCTTTTTTATTGTTCGCCTTCCTTCAGCTTTTCAATGATAATTTTGTGGTCGACCAGAGCCATTTCGGCAATCCGGCCTTTTATCATTTTCCGTTTGCCGAAGATGTTCTCCAGCAGAAGCATACCGTTTTCCGGTACCACCTTATCTACCGCTTCCAGGAGCAGTTCCAGCTGATCTCCTTTCCTGAGATAAGCATTGGCTTCACACACCGCTACCACCCCTCCTTTCCTGAATAATTTCCCGCAAGCGGACCACCATCTCGTCGGCCAGATGGGGCAGGGGTTCCTCCTTCACCCCTACGATGGTTACCCCCGACCGGTTCAGGGGGAGGAGAAGCTTGATGGCCCTACTCGCTGCCACCGCTTCCGCCATGCGGGGAGTCATCTCCCCCATCATGGAATGGGCCAGAACAATCGCCAGAGTTCCGACAATCACATCCACCCGGCCGATGTTCTGCACCAGGGCATTTTCTCCCGTGGCCCCCTCATCGGCTCCAGCTTTCAGCATCTGCGCAGTAGCCATGGAGTTGGTGCCGAAGGCCCAGATCTCTACCTCATCGCAGAAAGCCCGGCGGATCCTGTCTACCAGTACCTTACCTATTCCCCCGCCCTGGCCGTCTACTACTGCTACAATCAAAGGCTACCACCCTTGGCTCCCGGTCCCATCCCGGGTTTTCGGTCAGCGTAGTCACCGCTGCGGCGGAAAAGAATCTTACCAACCAGAACGAACAAAATAAAGGTAAGAAGAGTACCCACAACTCCAGCCAGGCTGCCGGCCAGGGTCTCGTTGGCCACGCCGGGCATGACATAGTCGGGAATGGGAGATTTAATCACCTCTTTGCCCTCTCCCTTTTCCAAAAAGCCGTGGTCTTCCGCCACCCGCTCCAGACCATCGGGCTTGGTGGAAGCAAAAGGACTCAGAAAAGCAGCCACTATTAAGGCTACCAGTAAACCGCCTATAACCCATTTCTGTCTCCTGCTCATTACCTTCACCTCCAGCGACTACCGCCTCATGCTAGCTGTACTACCCGTAATTTCCGGCAACATCTGAGTTCTGGTTAAATAAGCTAGAATAGCACCAGTTATCAGACCTTCTCCCGTGCCGATCAGCACGTGCCATCCCAACATGGCAGGTAAAACTACTTTCAGCGGCACCGTGCCGGAGACCGCTAACTCCAACGAACAGGCCGTAGCCGCCACCAGAACCGAGGCCGCTCCAGCCAGCAGAGCTGATACAAAAACCGGTACCTTTCTGCCGTCACCCAGCAGGCGGAAGATGAGATAACTGACCAGGGAACCGAGAACGGCCATGTTCAGCAGGTTGCTCCCCAGTGCCGTCACGCCGCCGTCCTGGAAGAAGAGAGCCTGGATTATTACCACCGTGGACATAACCAGCATACTACTCCACGGTCCTAGCAGGTAGGTAGCCAGGGCCGCCCCCAGGAGGTGGCCGGAAGTTCCACCGCCAACCGGGAAGTTCACCATCTGAGCAGCAAAAATGAAAGCTGCCATGACTCCCATCAGAGGTACCTGCTTCTGGTCCCCCGTTTCCCTGCTCTTCTTCACCGCCACGGCTAATGCTGCAGCGCTCATCACCGCCGTAGTTACTCCCGTCTTCAAGTCCACAAACCCGTCCGGAATGTGCATTCTCTTTCCCCCTCCTCCAATAATAAAAGCCATGAAAACTAGCCCTCCATCGGGCAGCCTTCATGGCTTTTTTCTTCCCGCTTATTTTCTTGTCCTCGCCCGCATTGTTTTTAATCTGCTCGCAGCCTTCCTGGCTCGCATGCGCCTTCGTGGCGCTATTTCCGCTTCTATTCTAAAACGAAACACGCGGGAGTGTCAACAAGAATTTTTATTCCTTCATTTCTTTAGCCACCAGCGCCCCGACCGGGCAGGCCTCCACGCACGCTAAACACTCGATACAGGGAGAGTCGGCCAGAGGCTGCTCCCAGAAGGCGGCTACCCGCCGGTCCATCCCCCGTCGGACAAAACCGATGGCCCCTATTTTGGCCTTTTCCCGGTCTGCCCAAACGCAGCGCCCGCAGAGGACGCAGCGGTTGGGGTCGTAGTAAAACTTCTCCGGGCTATCGTCTACAGGCTTTTCCACCAGCAGGGAACGCATGCGGGTGAGTTTCAGCTTCAACCCGCGCTCCTGAGCAATTTTTTGCAGTTCGCAGCGGCCGTTCTTGCCGCATTTGGCACAGCTTAGGCGGTGGTTGCTCAAAAGAAGTTCGAAAGCAGTCCGCACCAGCCGGTCCACCCGCTCGCTGCGGGTCCGAACCACCATCCCTTCTTTCACCGGCAGGGTGCAGGACGTCACAGGATTTGGCAGCCCTTCCACTTCCACAAAACAGAGGCGGCAGCTGGCATCGGGGTGTTCCTTTTCCCTGATGCCGCAAAGGTGAGGAATGTATATCCCGTGGTCCAGTGCTACCCAGAGGAGTTTGTCCCCTTCGGCAGCGGTGACCTGCTGACCGTCAATGGTAATGGTTACTTGCCGGCTCATTTATCTTGCCCCCCTTCCACTTTAAGCGGCGGCGAAACCTTGATAACCGCCTGGTACAGGGGCAGGCAGGTCACCAGGCAGTTGTCGCACTTGACGCATTTCTCCAAGTCAATGGCCTTGAGCTGGTCCGGTCTGGTGTAGACAGCTTCCACCGGGCAGCTGCCCACGCAGGCATCGCAAAGTTTCCTGCACTTTTTGGGATCGATAACGTAGGAAATGAGGTCCTTACACATGAGGGCCGGGCAGCGGCCTTCCTTGACATGGATTTCATATTCGTGCCGGAAAAAGCGCAGGGTAGTCAAAACAGGATTGGGAGCGGTTTTTCCCAGCCCGCAGAGGGAACCGGCCTTCACGTCTTCGGCTATTTCTTGCAGCAGATCAATATCCTCTAACTTGCCCCGGCCTTTGGTAATATCGGTAAGAATCTCCAGCATCTGCCTGGTACCCAGGCGGCAGAAGGTACATTTGCCGCAGGACTCCTTCTGGGTAAACTCGAGGAAGTAGCGGGCAATCTCTACCATGCAGTCGTCCTCGTCCAGGACCACAACGCCGCCAGAACCCATCATGGCACCAGCCTGCTGGAGGGAATCGAAATCGATGGGCAGGTCGAGAGCCGATTCCGGCAGGCAACCGCCGGAGGGACCGCCAATCTGCACTGCTTTGAAGGCCTTGTCATTCTTTATCCCGCCGCCCACATCGTAAATGAGGGTGCGGAGGGTGGTGCCCATGGGCACTTCTACTAGACCGGTCCCCACAACCTTACCAGCGAGAGCAAGAACCGCCGTTCCCGGGCTGCTGGGAGTACCGATGCTGCGGAACCACTCGGCGCCGTTGCGAATGATGTGGGGAACGTAAGAGAGAGTTTTGACGTTGTTGATTACCGTAGGCTTGCCGCGGAAACCCTTTTCCGCCGGGAAGGGCGGCCGGTGGCTGGGAATACCGGCCCTTCCTTCCATGGAAGCGATAAGGGCCGTCTCTTCCCCGCAAACGAAAGCGCCCGAACCTTGGAAGAGGTCGATGGCAAAGCTGAACCCGCTGCCTAAGATATTTTCTCCTAAGAGCCCCTTTTCCCGGGCCTGAGCTAAAGCCGTCTTTAGCCGTTCGATGGCCAGAGGATACTCGGCCCGTACGTAAATGTAACCCTGTTTAGCTCCTACAGCGTAACCGGCGATGATCAAGCCTTCCAGCAACTGATGGGGGGTGGATTCCAGCAACGCCCGGTCCATGAAGGCACCCGGGTCCCCTTCGTCAGCGTTGCAAATGACATACTTTTCATCGGCTTCTTTACTCCGGCAAATTTCCCATTTAACCCCGGTGGGGAAACCAGCTCCGCCCCTTCCTCTCAGGCCCGATGCCTTAATTTCGCCGATAATTTCTTCCGGCGCCATGCTCAGAGCCTTGGCCAGAGCCCGGTACCCGTCCCGCTGCAGGTACTGGTTAATGTCTTCCGGATTAATAAGACCGCAATCGGCCAGAATAATCCGCTGCTCGGAGAAGCCGCGCGGGTAATCGGCCAAGGTGGGAAAAACGTCGTTGGGCTCTAACGCCGCGTAGGCAAAGTCAAAACAGGGATCTCCCCCTACCAGATAGTCGGTTACCAGCCGAGAGGCGATCCCTTCATCTACATTCATGTAGCAGAGGGGAGGGAAACCGGGCTTGTAAATAATTACCGTAGGCTCAGCATAACAGTAACCTAAGCACCCTACTTCCTCCACTTCCACATCTAAGCCGTGCTGGGCTACCCCTTCCCGGAACACTTCCAGAACTTTCAGTGCTCCGGCCGCCCGGCCGCAGGTAGCCGTCCCCACCAGTACCCGCGGTTTTTCCAGCCTGGCTGTCAGAGTTTGTTCTGCCTGCCTTTTTAAAGCCTCGTAACGTTCCAGCACCGCGCTCATTCTTCTCTACCTTCTTCTTTCTCTTCTTCAATTATCTCTTCTCTTCTTCGTTTTTCTTCCCTATTTCTTTCCCTAACGCCATAAGGATACCGTCCACCCGAGTGGGACGCACTTTACCCTCCACATTTTCGTTGACTACCACCACCGGCGCTAAGGCACAACAGCCCACGCAGGCTACCCGCTCCAGGCTGAATTTTCTGTCGGGAGTGGTTTCTCCTTCTTTTATGTTCAGCCTGCGGGCAAAAGAGTCCATGATAATGTGGCCGCCGGCCATGTGGCAGGCCGTTCCCATGCAGACCTTAATCTGGTGCTCACCGGGCGGGTTGAGCCGGAATTGGTTGTAGAAGGTAGCCACACTGTAAACGTCCACCTCGGGAATTTTTAACGAGGAAGCGATTTGCTCCATCGCTTCCCGCGGCAGGTAACCAAGCCGTCCCTGCACCTCCTGCAAAATTGGCAGGAGCCTGTCCCGCCGATAGGAGTTTTTCTCCAAGGCCTCTGCCACCGTGGTTTTAATCGCTTCCCTTTCTTCCGCAGTAATTTCGATTTCCATCTTCACCATCCCCCAGGGTATTTTGGGGTCAACTTGGCCACATGCAGAGTATTTGTAAGAACCTTATTTAGCCAAATCCAATAAACCCCTACCCGGTATTTTACACCATATTTATTTCGCTAAAAAGACGGGAAATCCTGCAAAAAAGCAGAATTTCTTTAACTCTCTCCAGTTAAAAAAGGAGGGGTCTACCCCTTCTTTTCGACATAGACAGCGGCAAAATTGCCTTCTTTTTCCACAGCCAGGACCATCTGGCCGTCTTCGGCCAGGCTGCGGCAGACGTTGCGCAGAGTATCTCCATCTTTCAGCGATACTTTTAAAACCCGGCCTGGTTCCATCTCCTCCAGGGCCAACCTAACTTTGACGTAGGTAATGGGGCATTTGTCCCCGGTTACGTCCAGGAGTCGAGCAGGCTCACACTTCTTCATGACTTCTCTCCCCTACTTTTCTTTGCCCGGCTGAGCTTGTCCACCCAACTTTTCTTCTAAACTCCCTTAACCCTACCCGTTGCAAGGTATCGCCTAACCGTTCTCCTTCCCGCCGCAACTGAAGGAAGGTCTTCAGCACCGCCTCTACCGCCGCCGTTGCTTCTTCCTCCGTAACAAAGGGAACAACCACCCTGCCCAGGCGGGGACTGCTTCCGACCTGCCCGCCGGCAAAGAGGTAAAGGCCGCGCCGCCTTTCTTCCCAAGCCCCGGCAGGACAGATGGCTATACAGCTTCCCTCCCCCATGCACAGCCGCCGGTTGAGATGTGGCTTGCCTTCCTTCATTTTTATGGCGCCGCGCGGGCAAAGGGTCGCGCACAAGCCGCAACCGTGGCACTTTTCCGCCCGTAAGACCGGTTCGACCGCCCCCATCAGCCCGATATCGTTCTCCTGCGGCTTGGCACAGGAATTGGGACAGCCGGAAACGGCAATTTTAACTTTTATCCCCACTTCCCGGCCGAAAAATTCCCGATCCAGCTCTTCCGCAAGCTGCCGGGAATTGACCAGGCCGTAAGGGCAGACTTCCCGACCCGGACAGGCCACCACCGTCCGCACCCTGGGTCCACACGCTCCGGCGAGAAGTCCCCTTTCCCGGGCTTCCTTTGCCAGTTGGGCAGCCTTGTCCATTGCCACCCCGGAAATCTCCACCCCCTGGCGGGTGGTTAAGTGGACGGAGCCCCGGCCGTACTTCTCCGCCAGGTCGGCCAGGGCGCGAAGTTGCGCGGCGGTAAGATTGCCGGCCAGACTCCGAAAGCGAGCAATAACCCTATCCTGTTGCCGCTGCCGGATGATACCGCTGCGCAGCAACTCATCTCCTGCTCCCATCTCCTCTTTCTTTCCGCCACAATGGTTCTTCTTTTTCATCCTCCGTTCCTCCCCTGATAATAAGCCAGCAAAACCTCCGCCACTTCCCGGCGGGTAAACTCCTCCGGCGGCACCTCTCCCTTAGCCAGCATTTCCCTCACCTTCGTTCCGCTCAAAAAAACGTGTTCTTCGTCTCCGTGAGGACAGGTCTTACTGCTGGCCATGCCGCCGCAAGCTCGGCAGTAGAAGGCATGTTCGAAGAAGAGGGGGGTAATCCCTAACTCTTCCGGAGCAAACTCATCAAAGATCAGCTGGGCATCGTAAGTGCCGTAGTAATTCCCCACTCCGGCGTGGTCCCGACCGACGATAAAGTGGGTGGCCCCGTAATTTTTCCGCACCAAGGCGTGGAAAATAGCTTCCCGCGGGCCGGCATAGCGCATGGCCGCCGGGAAGGCGGATATAAACACCCGCTCGCGGGGATAATACTTCGCCAGCAGGACCTGGTAGCACTTCACCCTCACCACCGCCGGGATGTCGTCCTCTTTGGTTTCCCCCACCAGCGGATTGAGAAAGAGTCCGTCACATATCTCCAGGGCACATTTCTGCAGGTATTCGTGGGCCCGGTGGATGGGGTTTCTGGTCTGAAAAGCCGCCACCCGTCTCCATCCCCGTTCGGCAAAAACCCGCCGTGTCTCTCTAGGGTCTAAGTACAACTCCGGGAAAAGAGCCGGTTTTTCCCTGTTTACCAGCACTATTTCTCCACCCAGGAGGAGTTCTTTTCGCCGGTACAACCTTCTCACCCCCGGGTGAGCCGGATCGGTAGTCCAGAACACCTGCCGCGCTTCTTCTTCTTTGTCGTAGGGGTAAATTTCTTCTACTTTTATCAGGCCCAGGAGAAGACCTTTTTCACTGTAAAGGGCGGCCTCCCCGGCTCCGCGCAAGCTCTCCGCTTCTTCCCTGGACACCCCCAGCACAATGGGGATGCTCCACACCAGCCCGTTTTCCAGGCGCATCTCCCCGACTACCTTCTCGTAGTCGGCCCGCTTCATGAAACCGGTGAGCGGGCTGTAAGCTCCGTTGGCGATAAGCTCTAAGTCGGAGGTTTCCCAGCTATCCAGGTAGAGGCGGGGCAGAGAGGCCGCCCTCGCTATTGCCGCCTCCCTCTCTTCACCCCGCAGGATCCGATCAATCAGCACACCCCCATGGGGTTTGATCGTCATTCTTCTCTCCCCTTTCCCCTAACCGTGATAATTGTTTCTTCCCGTCCGTCCGGACGGCGTATCCGCCAGATAATGCGGTCATCTTTCACCTCTGCCTGCAAGGTAGAACCCCGTCCTCCGATAGCCGGCGGCAGGTACATAAATATGGCTCCGTAAGGACAGGCTTTAATGCAGGCAGCGCAGTCCCAGCAGCGGGCGGGATCCCGCAGAACAACACCGCCGTCTGTCCCGGGAGAGAAGAGATCCCCCGGGCACACCCGCATGCAGGGGGGCTCGCCCTTCCGGCCGCACCCGCGGCAGAGATTGCGGTCAATTTTTACCGCCATAGCCCATCACCGCACCTTTCCGGCCGGCGTTCGATCATGTGAAATTCGTCTTTTTCCCGTTCGTAGATGGAGTTAACAAAAACTAACCAGCGCTCATCATCCCGTTGGGGGTAGTCGCTCCGCTGCTGGTACACCGGCCAGCGGGTCTCCCGGCGGTACAAAAGATGTTCCACCACTGCCCGCCCTAAGATAATCCGGTCCAGAACTTCGTGGGCCAGCATTAGCTCGTGGGGATCGGTAGCAATCAGCCCCTTTTCCGCATCCTCCTGTAAAACCCGCAATTTTTTACGGGCAATAAGAAGTCGGGGTTCGCAAACGGCATAGCCAGCCGTTATTCCTCCCGCATATTCGTCCATAATTTTCTGCAGCCGTTCCTCCATATCCGCCGGCTGAAAACCCTTTTCCCGACGCAGGGGGGCAAATACCCGCCTCAGTTTCTCTTCCATCGCCGCCAAATCAGGCTGAGGAGACTCTTCTTCTCCCTCTATCCAGGCGAGAGCAGCTTCTCCTGCCATCTCACCTTCCGCCATGCAACCGGTGACATACTTCTTGGGCGCGCCTCCCACCACATCGCCGGCGGCAAAAAGCCCTTTCAGGGTCGTGCGGCGTTCTCTATCCACCCAGTAACCTGCCTGACCGTGCCCGCCCACTATATACGGTTCGGTACCGCATATCTCCAGGGGTTGGTCGCTGGGTTCCCCACCTTCATCGGCCCACTTCAGCACGATGCCCGGCGACATATTGAGGTAAGCCTCTTTCACCCGGCGATTTTCTTCCGGGGTCAGATGGCTTAAGTCCAAATAGCACGGACCCCGCCCCTCCTGTTCTTCTCTGAGGGTAGCGGCAAGCCGCCCGGCTGTAGTCCGGTCGGGATAACGGCGCAGGTACTCCTCCCCTAAGGCGTTGATCTGGCGCGCTTTCACCCCCTGAGCCACGGTGCCGGTGGGAGAAATAACATCTTTAACCCGCAAGGCTACAAATCTCATTTCCAGGGTAGTCATCTCCGCGCCGGCCCTTATCCCCATGGCCAGTCCCGTCCCCACGTTAAAAGGGCAGTACCACATCTTGTGGGGAGCTCCTACCGGATTGTTAGGCCGGTAAAGACCGGCAGCTCCTCCTGTGGCGCAAATCACGGCCCGGGCTGGAATAACATAAAATTTTTTCTCCCGCACGGAAAAGGCGTAGATCCCTGCCACCTTTTCTCCCTGCAAGATAAAAGCACTGGCCGCCACTCGATTGAGAACCCGCGCACCGGATCGGGCCAAGGCGCGGGCCATCAGAGGCTTTATCCCCTCTCCGATAATTTCCACGCTGCGCCGACCTCTGGCCTTATACCTGCCTTTTGCGTCTCTAAGAAAAGGAAGGCCCCATTCTTCCAAGCGGGCAGCCATGTGGTTCAAGCGCTGCCCAATAGTGTAGACTAAGTCCTCCCGGACCAGCCCGGCCCCTTCTTTGCGCACGTATTCCAGGTAACTTTCCGGCGTTTCCCCGGGATTGAGGTAAGCGTTAATGGCGTTTACACCGGCGGCCAGACAGCCGCTGCGACTGACGTGGGCCTTCTCCACCACTAAGACTTCCAGGTCCGGGTTTTTTTCTTTCACTGTAATTGCCGCCATGCACCCGGCCGTTCCCCCGCCTACCACCACCACGTCGACGGGTAAAACCACAACTTCGACGTCATCCCGGTAAAAACTCTTCTCCCCCAACGGCAGATCCCTCCTTATTCCCCGCCCGGGATTATTTTCTGCTTACGCAGATATGCGATCACCTTGTTTGCCGATTCCTCCACACTCTCACGGTGCGTCTCTAAGACCAGTTCGGGTGCCAGAGGTTCCTCGTAGGGTGCGGATATACCGGTAAACTCCTTGATTTCCCCGGCTCTGGCTTTTTTGTACAACCCTTTGACATCCCTGCGTTCGCATTCCACTAAGGGGCAGGCCACGTAAACCTCGATAAAATCCCCCTCTGGGAGCAGCCGCCGCACCATGTCCCGGTCTTCCCGGTAAGGGGAGATAAAAGCCGTCATGGTGATAATACCGGCATCGGCAAAAAGTTTTGCCACCTCGCCCACCCGTCGGATATTTTCTTTACGGTCGGCCGGCGAAAAACCCAGGTCTTTGTTCAGCCCAAAACGGATGTTATCCCCGTCGAGAACGTAAGCTAAGTGGCCCATGTCGTACAGCTTTTTCTCCACCCTTCGAGCCACCGTCGATTTTCCCGCTCCGGAGAGACCGGTAAACCACAGAACCGCGCCCCGCTGCTGCAGGAGCTTCTCCCGGTCCTGCCGGCTTACCTCCCCTGCATGCCAGAATATGTTCGAAGCCTTGGCCATAATAGCATCCTCCTTTGCCCTTTTCTCCTTTATGCCCTGTCAAGGCCCCAGCGAGAACGCAAGGAAGCCTCCACCCGTGCAAAAAACAGCTTTTCCACCGCCAGTCCCAAAAGGATGATGACCACCATTACCGCCACCACCAGGTTCATATCATGCAGGTCCCGCCCCATTACCAGCACATACCCCAACCCGCTCTGGGGGGAAAGGAGCTCCCCGGCCAGGAGAGCCCGCCAGGCAAAAGACCAGCCCTGTTTCATCCCCGCCACAAAAGAGGGCAGAGCAGCGGGGAAAATTACGGTGGTAAACATCTGCCAGCCGCTGGCCCCCATCGTTTTCGCTACCCACCGGTAGAGGGGAGAGATGTTTTTCACGCCGCTGACAAAGGATATAGCAATGGAAAAGAGAGAACCAGCGGCGACGACGAAGAGAATGGCCTTTTCTCCCATCCCGAACCATAAAACGGCCAGAGGCAGCCAGCAGATGCTGGGGAGGGTCTGCAAGCCCAGGAGGAGGGGCCCAAAGCATTCTTCCAGAAACCGGATTCTCACCAAGGCAACCCCTAAGAGAATGCCCCCGGCAAGAGAAATAAGAAACCCGGTTATCACCCTCTGCATACTGACGGCGGCAGCAAGGAGCAAACTCCCATCCTTTATCCCCTCCCCTAAGCTCCGGAAAACCCCTGACGGCGAGGGAAAGAGGTATTCCGGCCACAACCGACTCCTAAATGCCATCTCCCATATTGCTATTAGGAGCAGGTAGAAAAACATCTTCTTCAGGACTCCACTCACCATCGTATTCCGCCCGCGCAACCTTCGCCACCTCCTCCTCCAGTTCCCGGAGAATCTCTCCGGCCAAAAAAGCCAGATCAACGTTCTTCAGATGCCGGGGACGGGAAAGCTGAATGGCAAACTGTTTTTTGATGCGGCCGGGGTTGGCCGCCATGACTACTACCCGGTCAGCCAGCAAAACTGCCTCTTCCACACTGTGGGTCACAAAAACAATGGTCTTCCCAGTTACCTGCCATATCTCCTGTAACTGTCGGTGGAGAAGGTAGCGGGTTTGAGCATCCAAAGCGGCAAAGGGTTCATCCATCAGAAGTACGTCGGAATCCACTGCCAGCGCCCGGGCCAGAGCCACCCTCTGGCGCATGCCACCGGAGAGCTGGTGGGGGTATGAATCGGCAAACCGGCTGAGGTGAACCATTTTTAGGTAACGAAGGGCTTTTTCCCGGCGAACTTCCTTGGGAATACCGGCTATCTTCAAACCGTACTCCACATTTTCAATCACCTTCAGCCAGGGAAAAAGAGCGGCTTCCTGAAACATCACTACGCGGTCAGGTCCGGCAGCGGTAATTTCCTTGCCGTCTTTGTAAACCCTCCCCCGGTCGGCCTTCTCCAAACCTGCAATAATGCTCAGCAGAGTAGATTTACCGCAACCGGACGGACCTACCAAACACACGAATTCGCCCGACTTCACTCTCAGGTTAATGTTTTCCAGCACCAGCCTGTCGGTCCCGGAACTGGAAAAATACTTGTAAACCCCCTCCAGAACCAGCAACTCAACCATCTCCTCCCCTTCCGCAAAAACTCACTCTACCTTTGCCACCAAACGGGAGATATCCCCTTCTCCCTGCAAGTAACCTTCTCTCTTCATCAATTCCGCCAGTTCCCGCAAAACGCGGCGATCAACTTCACCGGTGAAGGTAATTCTTTTAAGGGAAGTAGCCATCACATCACCGGGTAAGGCTTTTCCGGTAAGTTCTTTTAACATAGCATTTACCTGCTTGGCGCTGCCGGCAGGATCTTGCTGCAACCGCTGGGTGAGGTGGCGGTGAGCAGCGAGAAATTTAGCCACCAGTTGCGGGTGCTGCTGGAAAAATTCCCGCCTTACTACCACCACCGTCACCGGATACTTACCGCCCCGCCAGAGGTCTTTATTGTCCACTACCACCTCCGCTCCAGTCTCCTTTACCAGCCGCGAGCCCCAGGGCTCGGGGACCAAAGCCGCATCTACCTGCCCCCGGGCCAGAAGAGTCAAAATATCAGGATTTTCTGCCGGCACCACCGTAACTGTTCCGCCTTTCGTCCTGTCCCTGAGTCCCGCCCGCCTCAGCAGTTCCCGGAGAAGCAGGTCCTGGGTATTTCCCAACTGGGGAACGGCAACCTTCTTATCTCTCAGGTCCCCCACTTGCGTCACCTTCGCCTCCCGGCGCGCCACCAGAACCGAACCACCTTCGGCCGCTCCCGCAATTACGATGGCAGCTCCTCCAGAACGCACGAAACCGTTAATCGCCGGTACTGGTCCTATGTAGGCAATATCCAGTTCACCGGCCAGCAGCGCTTCCATTGCCGCCGGCCCGGCATTGAACACCCTCTTTTCCACCTGCCCTTCGCTACCGAAAGTTTTAGAAAAAGTACCGTCGGCGAACCCTAAAAGCGCCTGGGCATGGGTGATGTTGGGAAAAAAACCGATGCGCACCGCTGGCTGTTCTTCTTTTTCCCTTCCCTTGCAGCCGGCAACGGCAACCGCTGCCACCAGCACCAGGGCTACAAAAACGAAAATTTTCCTCCCCACAGCTACTCCCTCTTTGAAAGTATACTATTCTTATCGGAATTTATTACTTTGTTGCTTGATAATATACCATGTCCTCCCTGCCCTGTCAACCCCCGCTATAAAAGAAAAAACTGCCGGCATTAAGCCAGCAGTTTTTCCTTGTCCCAGGTTTTTGCTTTTAATGGCAACCGTTGCACCCCGGACTGCAGCTTTCACAATCAGCAGGAGGATTAAAGGCCTGGCTGATGATGAAGTTCACGCTCTGCAGCAGTCTTTCCAACCTTTCCTGGGCAGCGATGTACCTCTGGATGCTCTCGTTCCGGCTCATTTTCTCTTCGATTTCTTCCACCAGCTGCTTGTCTTCATCACTGAGTTCGATACCCTGTTGTTGCTTGCTGAAGATGTCCTGTTGTACCCGCCGGAATTCCTGAAGTATATCCAGAGCCTCCTGATCCTGCTCTATCAGAGCTTCCGCCTCCCGCATGGCAGCCAGTTCCTCCGACGCTGCAATCGCTTCTGCTAATTCCTTCGCCTTGTCCAGTACCAGCATTTTTTCACCTCCGGTTTATAAGGTCTACCCGCTTATTCTACAATTCATACCCGAAATCCCGCTTCCGGTTTCTACTTTTCTCCCTCATCCGCCAGCAAAGGCTCCCCTTCTAAATTCCACATCTTCGCAGCGGTTATCCGCACCGGAACAATTTGTCCTACCTTATCGGGCAAAGGCGGGAAGAAAACCAGTTTGTTACCGCCGGTACGGCCGCAGTACTTATCCGGATGTTTCTCCGCGGGCCCTTCCACCAATACTTCCTGCACCGTTCCTACTTCGGCCAAATTTTTCTCCAGCGTTATGCGGTTCTGGACTTCTACCAGATGGGTAATGCGCTTGCGTTTGACTTCGGCCGGAACTTGGTCGGGCATTTCCGCCGCCGGCGTTCCGGATCTCTTGTTGTAGACGAAGGTAAAGGCGGAATCAAACCGCACCTTCTCCACCAGGTCCATGGTGTCGGCAAAATCTTCCTCCGTCTCGCCGGGGAAACCGACGATAATGTCAGTAGTAATGGCAGCTCCAGGTACCTTTGCTCTTATTTTTTCTACCAGTTCCATGTAATATTCCCGCGTATAACCGCGGTTCATCCGCTCTAAAATGCGGTTGCTGCCGGCCTGAACGGGCAGGTGGAAGTTTTCACACACCTTTTTCGAAGCGGCAATGACGTCAATCAAACGGTCGGTAAAGTCGCGAGGATGAGACGTGGTGTAACGAATGCGCAGCAGCCCTTCCACCCGGTCCAACCGCTCTAAGAGAGAGGCAAAATCCGTGGGCGGATCCAGGTCCTTCCCGTAAGAGTTCACATTCTGACCTAAGAGGGTAACTTCTTTAACCCCTTTTTCCACTAACTCCCTTACTTCCCGTTCGATATCCTCCGGACGGCGGCTCCGCTCTCGTCCGCGGACGTAAGGCACAATGCAGTACGTGCAGAAGTTGTTGCACCCATACATAATGGTAACCCAGGCTTTTAAGCTGTCCTCGCGCAGGGCGGGGAGGTTTTCGATGACATCACCGTCGCTCTCCCAAATTTCCACCACCGGCTCCCGCTTTTCCCACAGTTTCCGCAGAAGTTCAGGTAAACGGTGCAGATTGTGAGTGCCAAAAATGAGGTCGACGTGGGGAGCGCGCTGGCGGATCTTCTCCGCCGCCCCCGGCTGCTGGGCCATGCAGCCGCAAACACCGATAACCATGTGGGGTTTGCGGTTTTTCAAATTTTTCAGTTCGCCCAGATGTCCGTAGATCCTGTTTTCGGCCGACTCCCGTACGCAACAGGTGTTGACGATAACCAGATCGGCGTCGGACAGTTTTTCCGCCCGGATGTACCCCATGCTGGCGAGAAGACCGGCTAAGGTTTCCGAATCCCGCTGATTCATCTGACAACCGAAAGTCAAAATGCTGTAACGCAAGGTTCATCACCCGTACCGAAATATTAAAGCTGTACTATTATAACAAAGGATGGATACCTTTACAACATTATTATTGCAAGCCCAAGGCTGCTCTCTATTTATCCTACCCTAAAAACTAGCCACCAGCACTATGACCTAAATCACACCGGAAAAAAATTTAAGCTGTTGTGAGCCACAACAGCCGGAAAAATCTCGTTATTTTTTCATCTCTTCCTTTATTTCCACCAACATCTTTTTTATTTCCGCTATCTGCTCCTGCATTTCCTCTAATTTTTGCAAAATCCGAATTTCCGTCGATTCAAGTTCCTCTAACTCCGGTTTTTCTTTGCGGTACTCCATTACGCCCATGTCTCTTGTCACCTCCCCGCCACAACTAATAAAATTATACTATGATTGCAAATCCTTGACCAGAAAAAGGAGGAAAAAAATGAGCGGTTATCTTTTCGCCTTCCTCACCGTTCTCTTCTGGGGGATAACCCCCGCCCTGGAAAAAGGGGCCCTCCGGCAAACGGATCCCTTGATTGCCATGGCTGTCCGCAACTTTTCCATCAGTTGCATCCTTCTCCTTCTCCTCACGGGGAGCGGTAATCTCAGCAAGCTCAAGGAACTCGATGCCAAAACCACCCTCCTCATAGCTGCCGGTGGGTTTTTAGCGGCGCTGGCCGGGCAGTGGACCTATTTTAAAGCTCTGCAGAAGATCGATGTCTCCCGTCTCACCCCCATCGTCGGCTCTTACCCTCTGGTTACCCTTTTGGTGGCCACTTTAGTACTGGGCGAAAAATTCACTCTCACCAAACTGGTTGGCACTCTGCTCATCGTAGTCGGAATTGCCCTGGTGAAATAAAAGGAAAAGCCGCCCCCTTATTCTGAAAATTAAGGGAACACGGCTTCTTTACCGGCAGAATAAGCCGGTTTTTTTGTTTTTTTATTTTTCTTCGCGGGTTTTATTGAGATAATCGCGGTCCACCAAGCCCCAGTCGGGCGAAGAGCAAGAATTATCGACGGAAGAACATTTCTCCCCGCAGTAAGGACACCGTTCCGGTGGCGATTCGTATTCGACCGTGTACCCACAAACGGTACACTTCCTCTTGACCAGCATGTGAACTCACCTGGTCATCTAAACTGTGCAAAACTGCACCAGTTCAGACGGCTGGGGTATTTGTAGTCCGCCTTTCAGGTTGCCTCAGCCCCAGCAGGCGGTTTTTGAGACAACCATAGCCCCTGCCCCAAGAAGCAGGAACTC
>JASUSC010000008.1 GCA_030446285.1 Eubacteriales bacterium
GCCGTGAAATCCGGCTGGCCCGAACGTCCTGTTCGGGCCCCGGCTGCTGCTCCGGCTCCTGCGTTAAGGGCAGGTAACGGCCTCGAAAAATCGCTCGCTTCAAAATCGCGGAAAAAACTTTTTACCTTCCTACTCCCGCTTTTCCCAGCACCGGGAGATTCCGCACCCGAAATCTAATAAATCCCCTTCCAACTCCCGCCATAAAAAGAAAAACCGCCTCTTGGCAGCGGACAAGCACAGGGGGATCGGAAAAACCTACCTTCCAGCAGCTTCTCCCTTTTTCTCCCCTTCTTCCAGCATTTGCACCATCTCCCGGTACTCCTCTTTCAGCTTGAAAAGTTCCTCGGTGATATTCAGGGCCGCCAGCACAGCCACGTCCGCCCGGGAAAGACGCGGGTTACGGCCGGCCACCTGCCGCATCCGCCGGTCCACGTACTCGGCTATCCGCTCTATTTCTTCTACTGAACTGCCGCCCTTCACCACATACTCCTCGTCAAAAATCTGCACCACGGCTCTGACCACGGGTTTTTCCTCCATGAACTATCCCCCCGGTAACAACCTGTTCATTTACTTTTTTCGGCAAAAAAATGTCATTTTCCTGCCTACGGGGCAAAAATCAGCGTCATAGCTTTGTAGAACAGAACGGCAATAAGGGCGCTCATGGGAGCGGTAAAAATCCAGGCGAGGACGATATCCCGGGCTACCCTCCAGCGGACGGCCGACAACCGTCGGGTAGCTCCCGTTCCCATGATGGCCGAGGAAATAACGTGGGTGGTACTCACCGGGAGGTGAAGGGCCGAAGCCCCTATGATAACCAGAGCGGAAGAAGATTCGGCAGCGAAACCGTCAAAGGGTTCTAACCTAATGATACGCGAGCCAATGGTTTTGATAATCCGCCACCCTCCCACCGAAGTTCCTAAAGCCATGGCCAGGGCGCAGGCCAGAATGACCTCTTTGGGTACCTGGAAACTGCTCAGCACTCCGGCCGAAACCAGAGCAGCAGTGATAATCCCCATAGACTTCTGAGCGTCGTTGGACCCGTGGGAGAAGGCCATAAAAGCCGCGGACAAAACTTGTAGCTTGGAAAAATACTTGTTAATGGTATAAGGGGTGAGGCGATGTACTATCCAGATAAGGGTAATCATAAAAAAATAACTGACAAAAAATCCGATTATCGGGGAAACAACCAAAGGCAGAAAAATTTTCTCTACTATCCCCCGGACATTGAGAACGCTCAAACCTTTTCCTGCCGCTACCCCGCCGATTACTCCCCCGATTAGGGCGTGGGAAGAACTGCTGGGAAGTCCATAGTACCACGTGATAAGATTCCAGGTAATAGCGCCTACCAGGCCGGCAATGAGTACCTCGTTATTGATTAGCTCCGGAGCTACAATCCCTTTCCCAATAGTAGTAGCCACGCCCGTGCTGGTGAGAGCGCCGAAAAAGTTGAGGACAGCGGCCATCAAAATGGCCTTGGATGGCGAGAGAACCCTGGTGGAAACGGAAGTGGCGATGGCGTTGGCGGTATCGTGAAAGCCGTTGATAAAATCAAAGGTTAGAGCCAGGATGACCACCAGGGCCAGGAGACTAAGCATATTTCACCGCTACCCCTCTGATAACCTTGCCAATCTTTTCACACCGGTCCAAGGCCGTCTCCAACTGGTCGAACACCTCTTTCCACTTGATGACCTCTAAAGGATCCGCCTGGTCGTGGAAGAAGGCCGCCACTCCGTAGCGGTAAATTTTGTCTCCCTCTGTCTCCAGTCGCTTGATCTCCCGGAAACAATCCATTATTTCGCAGTAATTCTCCTTCACTTCCTGCAAAAGCCCAATGGCCTTCTGAATGTACTTGGTGCTGACGGCGAAGTTGTGAACCAGATCCACGAAATGACCGGAAGGTTTGCCAGTCCGGTAGATGACCATCTTCTCCACCGCGCTGCAGATAGAATCGAGAATTTCGTCCAGTTCTCTAGCTAAGGTGTAGATATCCTCCCGGTCGAAGGGAGTGATAAAGGTCTGATTCAATTTCTCGATAATCTTCTCCGTCACTTCATCAACCCGGTGTTCCACCTCGATCAGTTCCGGAAGCCGTTCCTCCAGCCTCTCATAGTCGGCAACCAACTCTTCCAAAAGGCTGGCCCCCTGCTGAAGAATGTCAGCCCCTTCTTCAAAGAGGCGAAAAAACTCCTTCTCCGTCGGTTTAATGCGTAAGAACATTCTCCCCATCCCCCATACAAATGATATTCACTCCGTTCCTTTTTCTGCCTTTTATTTCTCTGCAAAAGCAAAAACTGTGTTTTTTATTCTCTCTTTTTGTCGAATATCCTGCCTTATGAGCAAAAAAATCCCTCAGTGCCCGGCTCCCACGTAGCGGCGGATGCCCCGCTGCCAAACCCGCCAGCCCAAAACAAAGAATCCCAGCCCCACCACCGGCGTGAGAAGGGCGTAGGGCAAAAACTCGTAGCGGCGCAGGAAAATAGTAGAAGGGAAAAAGCCCACAAAGGCAAAGGGCAGAATCCAGGTGAGAATAAACCGGATAACCCCTCGGTAGACGGTCACTGGGTAGCGGCCGTACTGGGAGAGATTGTAGATCATGGGCATGAGTCCCAAATTGCCCTCCGCCCAGAAGCCCAAGGAAGCTAAGAGGGTATATATTCCCCCGTAAATAAGAGTAGCCCCCCCTACGAGCAGCAAGGCCAGGGGAAAGTCCCACCAGTGCCAGGCCAGGTCCATTTGCGCCCCGCTGTAGATCATAATTATTATCCCCCCCAAAGCGATAAAAATCAGCTCTAAGTTCATGGTTTCCACCACCACCTGGAAAAGGGTATTTAAGGGGCGGAGGAGAACCCGGTCCAGTTCACCCCGCAAGACGTACTTCTCCGGTACGTCAAAGAGGTGGTTGAATAAGCCGCTGTAGAAACCGAAGGGGACCAGGAAAAAGCCGTAAATGAACAAAACCTCTTCCCTGCTCCACCCTTTGATATGGGGCACCCGGGTAAAAATGGTGAGGATGAAAATCAGGTTTACCGACTGCATTAAAAAGTCGGAGAGCAGATAAATCCAGAAATCGCCCCGGTAAGCCATCCTGGTTTTGAGGTACTGGGCGGCGTAGTGGAAAAAAATTTCCCCGTGCCAGAGGAAAGAGCGGAACCAGCTTTGGCGAGCCATAGATAACTAACCCCCCTGAATTACCAGATGTCTTACCGCCAGCCGCCAGAAAAGCCGCCCTAAGAAAAAGAGAACCACCGCCCAGAAGAACTGGCGGGCGAGAACAGCGAGGGCCCCAGCCGTGTCAACTTTGCCTAAGTAGATAAGATTGGGCAGGTAACTCACCGCCTGAAAGGGCAGGAAGGCCAGCACTTTCTGAAACCACTCCGGGTAGAAAGAGATGGGAATGAGAAGTCCGGTACAGAGGTCCATAATCACCCGTTTGGCGCGGTAAATGCCGCTGGTACTCTGGGTGAAAAAAGCCAGAAGCCCGGCCATGAGGCTGAGCTGGGCGTTGATGAGGAAACTGCCCAGCATGCTCAGGATGAAAAGGAAGCCCGCTGTGAAGTTAGGAGGGAGCTGAAAGGGACGGAGCAGGTAGATGACAATCCCGGTGGGCAGGGTGAAGAAAAGGAGGCGGAAAAGGGCCTCGCCGAAGGCCCGGCAGTACTTGGCCTCTTGGTAGTCGTAGGGGAGGATGAGCTCCATGGCGATGTCGCCGTTACGGATTTCCACCGCTACCCGCCGGTCCAGGTTGCTGAAATAAAAAGAGCGCACCACCCAGGCCACGATGACGTAGGTGAGCATCTCCTCCCGGGTGAAGCCGGCCAGCAGTCTGCGGCCGGCAAAGACGGCGTCCCAGAGGAAATAGTAGGCGCCGATCTGGATGCCGTAATTAAAGACGCCGGTAAAGTAAGTGGCGCGGTAAGCTAAGTTATTGATAAACTCCAGCCGCACCAGCGCTGCAGCTAAAGCAAAGCGGTGGCGAAGACTCTCAAACACCGGCTTCCACCTCACCCGGTCGCTGCCCTTGGTAAATGCGGCGGACAATTTCCTCTAGATCGTCGTGCCCCCACTGGCGGAGGAGATCCTCTCGCCCCCCGTCGTAGAGAATTCTACCCTTGTCGATGATAATCACCCGCGGGCAGAGGGCTTCGATGTCCTTCAGGTCGTGGGTGGTGAGAAGAATGGTAGTGCCGAACTCCCGGTTAACCTGGAGGAGAAATTCGCGGATGCGAGCCTTGGCCAGAACGTCCAGGCCGATAGTGGGCTCATCCAGGAAAAGGAGGGGAGGATTGTGGAGGAGTGCGGCGGCCAACTCGCAGCGCATCCTCTGCCCTAAACTGAGGCGGCGCACCGGCAGGTGGAGAAATTCCCCCAAACCCAGGAGGTCATCAAAAAAAGCCAGCCGCTCCCGGAAAGCCTTCTCCGGCACCCGGTAGATGCGCCGGAGGAGCTTCAGCGACTCTAAGACGGCAATGTCCCACCAGAGCTGGCTGCGCTGCCCGAAAACTACCCCGATGTGACGGGTATACTCCTCCCTGTCCCGGTAGGGGACGAAACCGTTCACCACCACCTCGCCAGCCGTGGGAACCAGGATGCCAGTGAGCATTTTGATAGTGGTGGACTTCCCCGCTCCGTTGGCCCCGATGTAGCCAACAATCTCCCCCGGCTCAATGGTCATGTTGATGCCGTCCACGGCCCGGATTATCCGGTATTCCCGGTGGAAGAGATCCTTGATAGCGCCGATGACCCCTTCCCGGTGGTGGTAAATTTTAAACTCTTTGGTCAGGTTCCGAACGTTAATTATCGCCAGAAAAATCCCTTCCTTACGCAGAATTGGCGAAAACTGCACACCAGAAATAATTATACAACAAAAAAAGGGCAAAAATAATAAAAAGAGTCGAGCCCAGGAGGCGCATCCATGGCATCGTGGAAAAAGTTTCCCGGCCTTTTAGCCACCCTTTTCCTCGTGACGATAATTGCCTTTACCCTCTCCGCTGTCTCCCTTTACTACCGGGCCCATCCCCTGCGTCCCTACACCCGTGACCTCCCTATCCTGGTCACCGCCGACGCCTACGCCCGAGCCGTGGCCGACCAGAGCTATGAAGAAGCCAGGGCCTACGGCACGGAAGAAAACGCCCGCCAACTGCGGGAGGAAGTTTTTCCCCGTTTCCAGGCCATCGCCCGCCGCCACGGGATGAAGGAACTGCGCTTCAAAAAGGTGGTCTTTGAAAAATCTCTTTTAGTGAGAGAAAGCCTGGACCACCAGATCGTGGCGGAAAAAATGGTCTACGACACTCCAACGAAAAAAAACCGGGTTCTCTACCTGCGCTTTGAGATAGTAAAAAAAGACAAAGGATTCCTCGTCCTCAACACCCAAGTCATCGAACTAGAAGGGGAATCGTAAAACTTTTCAGCCACAACAGTCGCTTGCTCCACCTTTGCAGACGAACTCATCTTAAAACTCTTCACCAGCATCAGCCGGCCGCAATTTTTTACCAACATTTTTCCCCGCACAACTCTTGTCAAATGACGAAGGGTGGATTATAATTAATAATGCAAGTTCGGCCGTGTCGGAGTGGCGGAACTGGCAGACGCGCACGTTTGAGGGGCGTGTGGGAAACCGTGTGGGTTCAAGTCCCACCTCCGACACCATGACGAAAAGTAAAGCCCGCGGGCGAAAGGCCCTGCGGGCTTTTCCGTTTTTCTCTATCAAACCAGCCTATTATTTTTGCGCCTTAACCCGTAGGCTCGTTATAACCAGGAAAAGGAAGAGCAGCACGTTTGCTACTTAGCTCTACCAAAGCACACAATTTATCTACCACGCAAACGATAATTGATTCCACATACCTGGGTGGTTTCAGAGTCAGGGGCCACATGTGTTTTTCAATTATGTCTTTCTCTACTTCATTTAAGTTAAATACTCTTGCATTCTCCAGCGCTTTATATGGGTGAATAAAAGCATGTTTTTCCCAGAGCCGTTCTTTCCCCGTGTGGTACGTCCGCCAATCGTAGAGAAACAAGTCGTGCAAAAGCCCGCCCCTCGCTGCAGAAACATAGTCGAGCCCCAAACCCTTGCATATCAAAAAGCTGTAATACGAAACGCTCAGGCAATGCTCAAAGCAATTCGTGTCCCCATGGTGCCTGAATTGCTTCATTTTTTGAACTTTTTCGTTTTGCAATAAATCGCATATGCAATTTACAAATTCGTGCCAACTATCGTTCTCTTCCTTTAAGCTGAGTTTTAATTTTTTCAAAATTCTCATATAAAAAACCCCTTATTTCCTGATTCATTTTCCCGATATACAAAAAGCTGAGTTTGGGAACGGCCATCAAAATCCTCTTGTATTTTATAATTTGTTCATAAGTCTTCTCCACTGGATTTTTATAATACGCAAAAACGGCCTGTTTTAAGCCCAAAGCGTCCAGCGAAGACTTTATCGTGTCAAATATAAAATACCCGATTAATATGAAAGCTAAAACGTTCTTGTACATATAAGGGAGCAACGCAAGCTTGCGAACAACGAGGGGTTGTAAGACCGATATCAAAATATACGCCAGTACCCCCCAGAGCAAAGAAAACTTTAGGCAAATACGACCGTGAATATTTAAAAATTCATCGCTGTAGTCCCACCATTTACAGTTGAATATCTTTTCCAGTAAAAAACCCGTGATATATTCAAGTATGGTGGTAAGCAATATGGACAAAGCCACCGTAAAAAACAAAGATAACCGGTGCATGCCCAACATATGACTTAGGAAAGCAAAGGTCTGAGTTATTATAACAGCTCCAAACCCGTATATGGGGCAAAAAGGACCGGATAAAAACCCCCGGTTGATAAATTTCCTTGCGGAGATACTCGCATAAGTTGTCTCCAAAACCCACCCGGCAAAGGAATACAGGGCAAAAAGTAACACCAGGTCAACAAAATATCCCCACAAATTTATTCGCTCCTTTAATCATTGTGGTTACGCATGTGAACCCACTCCGAACCAGAGGGTTCATAACACTTTTTGCCCTTTTACCTTTTTATGACCTTCCTAATTCTGCTGCTTGTACTCTTTCCTTTAAAATTCCTTCTGACACTTTTTCCCATTCTGCAGACAGCTTATCTAGGAATTCTGCCCCTTCGCCTTCTAAAATATTTAAAGCACCCTCGTAACTCGGAACTCCGCCTGACTCCTTAACTATCGTCCTAAGTACCTCAGGCCTATCAATTATTGGGCAGGGTCTCAAGTAATTCTGGGATACAGGTTGATATTTTTGATACGCCCTGAAAACTCTATTTCCCAATACCTCTACAAGGGATTTTTCCCTAATATTATCGCACTTGACGTGAGCAAAGGCACAAGGTTCCACATTGCCGTTAGCAGTTATATGGAAGTAATAACGGCCGCCGGCTATGCAACCTTTTACTAGCTCGCCGTCATTCCAGAAATCAAAAAACATCAAAGGATAAGTTTTTCTAATTTCCCTTACTCTGCCAGCAAGCCACTTTCTCTGTTCCGGTGTTATCATTGCGGAATAATCAGGATCCCTTCCTATCGGTATATAGTGGAATGACCAGCCATACAAAGCACCTTTATCAACCATAAACCGGATAAATTCGTCACTGAACAACACCTTATAATTGCGTCGAGTAACTGTTACGCTGAAACCAAACGGAATTCCGTTTTCTCGCAACAAATCCATTGATTGCATGATTTTTTGGAATACACCGCTACCCCTGCGCTCGTCCGTTTCTTTTTCCCAGCCTTCCAAACTTATAACAGGAGAAATATTTCCTGTCTTTAACAGTTGCTCAACCATTTTCTCATCGATCAGCGTCCCGTTCGTATACATCATAAATGCTACATCTTTATGTTTGGTCGCTATATCAAACAAATGCGGATATAGGGTGGGTTCTCCGCCTGAAAGCACAATAAAATGTATTCCGAGTTCCTTTGCTTCATTCAAAATCCTATCGAACAACTCAAAAGGCATAACATTAATGTCATATTTTCCAGCCCAGCAGCCCTTGCAATGTAAATTACACGCTTCTGTTGGATCAATTAAAATAGCAGCTGGGATTCTTACCCCAAATTTTTGTTCATTTCTTTTCCGCTTTGGCACGCCAATCAATGTAGACCGAATAAACAAGTTTATTAGAAAACCTTTCAAATAACTATCACTGGTTTGTTTAAAGACTTTGGCGAAATATTCTTTTATATTAGGATCACTGACTACCGATTTCCTTGCATATTCAATTACGTCTTCATATTCTTTTTTCTCCCCCTCGTTTGCGATAAATTTTCCAGCTTTCAAAACTAAAAGTTTATTCAGCAGGTTGGCAAGTTTATCAATGTTGCTTTCTGGATCTTTTTTCACATATTTAACCAGAAAAATACTTAAGTTTTTAAGCGCTAAGTCTTCAAAAAATTCCTTGCTCACGTTAACTCGACCTCCCTCTAATTTTTCTATCAAAATTAAATATGTTCGGACGTCCGTCCTAATAAACAGCAAAACAAATTTCCTTCTTTCCTGACAGATTTAGCATCCACATATCCCTTTTCGTTCTTATTCAAACATCACTAAGATTGGAGAGAGAGCAGCAGGCAGACTTTTTTCTTCCGGATCTAAAATGACCTGTATAGCAGTGCCAAACATCGCTCCAAAAAGCATCCTGGCTAAGGAATTAGGTGCATAAGCTTTCAAGTTTTCCTTTAACTCGGCATCTCTAAGAACATATTTCTCAATTAAACTTGACAAATCTTTAAAAAGATTGCGCAAAAGCTCACCAAAAGAAGGGGACCAGATAGCCAAACTGGTAAAATCATAAAGCAGGCGGAAGACCTCCGGCCTTTTGGATAACATTTCTTGAAAATGGTTGATAAGCGATGATATTTTCTCTTTGGCAGTAGCACCTTTTTGCAAGCATTCTTCCACCTCTTGAAGGTATTTTTGTACCAACATTTTTATTACTTCTTTAAATAATCCTTCCTTATTCCCGTAATAGTAGCTTATCTGGCTCAGAACAACACCAGCCTCAATAGAAATATCTCGCAAAGATACATTTGCGTAACCCTTCGCGGAAATGCATTTATATGCAGCAAGTAATATTTTCTGAGATTGGCTCTTCATGTCTACTTTATTCTGCATGGCATCGCTCCCTCAGGTATAATTCAGACGTCCGACCTAACTGTAGTTTAACATCATCACCCGTCCGTGTCAAGATTTAGACGGAAAGAAGTTTGGGAACGGGAAAAGAGGCCTGTCACCCGGGTCGAACAGCAGGTGTGGCTTAAAGAGGCTAAGAAAACGGATGGACGCCTCCAGGAAATCCACTCCTAAGTGGCTCAGGAGGTGCTGTTCAGGGTTGAGAGGGCTTTTGCGGTTTTCTTCCGCAGGAGCAAGAACGGAGAAACGCCGGGCTACCCGCGTTTCAAGGGCAGAGGGCGGTATAAATCCATCACCTTCACCCAGTTTGGGGAAGGGAAAGGTGCCTCTTTTCAGGACGGCAATCTGAAATTATCAAGAATCGGTCTGGTGAAGATAAAACTGCATCGGGAAATACCCAGCACCATCAAGACTGTAACCGTCAGACGGGATGCCGCCGGTAACCGGTAAATGGTGGGCCATCTTTGCTGGAGAAATAGAACTCGTCCACCCACCTGCCCACAATGGTCCTGCCGTGGGGTTGGATGCCGGTTTAGAAAAGTTTGCCGCTTTTTCAGACGGCAGTATCATTGAAAACCCCAGACATCTAAGAAAAGCGGAAAACGTATCAAACAGGCTCAACGCAATCTTTCCCACAAGAAAAAGGTTCCCGTAACTTCTGGTTCTGGAAGCGGCCTAACGCTTTCCTCCCGTGGGAACTGTGGGACGTCAAGCCTGGGGAGCTAACCCGTTGGGGTTACGATGAAGCAGGAAGCCCTCCCTAGCCCCTCCCTAACCCGCAGGGGCTAGGGAGGGGCAGTTCACTAATTTCTTTTATGATTTTCTAAGATTTTCTAATTTCTTTTGATATGATTTCCAACCTGGGCACCATTTGATATGCCAGTACCAGAACCTGCCAAGGATAGACCTCGGATTTCTTTCGGCGTATTTGCGCAATTTACAATTCTCGCAGCGAGAGCCTATCATGAAAAACCTCCTTTATAGCCCGATTTCTAGCGCACCCATCGCTTGCAAAATTGAAGCTTCGGAATCGGAAATAGTAGCCTTATCTTGCCAGTTGTTTGCCGAGCGTCAGCGCTTTTTGCCTGAGTTCATTGTTCTTTTGAGCCGTTTCCGCGTCTTTCATCCCCCCAGCAACCAAAATTCCCTTTAGTTCTAGTCCGAAAAGAGAGCTAAGCATTTGACCTAGAGAGGTAAAAGTAGTATTGTAGGATGTTTCGTCAGGATTCATCTGGCAGAAGACAAGAGCAATTTTTTTACCCTGCTCTAAACTACTGACGGGGTTTTGGAAAAACGCATACCATCGGTCGATAAATAGTTTGGTTTGCCCGCTCATGTATCCCATGTAAACAGGAGAACCGATAACGATTCCGTCTGCGCTGGCTATTTCGTCATACAAAGGAGTCATGTCATCCTGTTGCCTGCACTTTCCCTTTTCCTTACAATAATTGCATGATTGGCAGCCTTTGATGTTTAGTTCGTTGAGATAAAATATTTTGGTTTCTGCTCCTTCTTCAGCAGCTCCTTTGAGGATCTGTTGTACCATAAAATCTGTGTTACCGTTTTTCCTCGGACTGCCTACAAAACCGATAACTTTCATTGACTAAATCACCCCTTCAAAATTTTTTTAAAAATATTAATCGCGACCCATTCTTATAAAACCAGATAATATTGGTCTTTTCCACCATTAAGCGGCTTGTATTTCAGGAAATAACTAAAGTAGTTGTTCTACCTCCTCGTATAATTTGACCTGGAAGTTATCATAGAACCCCAACTAAAAATTAGTTTAAGGGTTCTTGATAACTTGGCGTGCCTTTGCGAAGGTCAATATAGGTTAGTCCGGGGTCACTCTTAAATACCTCCTGTAGCCCAGTTTTCCAGTAACTACTCAGTTTAGCTGACCATTTATCTTTCAGGATCTTTTGTTTGACATAGCGGAAGGGTTTTGATTTTTCTGCCCAGGCCGAGCGGTTTTTCTCGTATATGGCCTGGCCTGTTTCAGGAAAATAAGCCTCATAAGAAGTCAGAACAGACCGGAGCTGAGTAGTGGTACCTCGTTTGATTTCTCTGTAAATAGTGCTGCGGTGGCGGCCGAGTCTGGCTGCAAACTGAGATGGGCTGAAGCCTTCTTTAAGCAGCACGTAAATTTTCCCCTGTCGAAGTGTGTTAGGTGTTTAAGAGTGCGGGAGGATGTGGGATGCACTTAGGTAAGAGCCATAGCTGAAACCCTCCGTATGTGTTTGATTTGACGCCAATATCATACCGGCTGTCACGCTATGGTTCTACTATTTATGCTGTTGCTTTTGATTACAACTAACCAGTAACCAATTTAAATTAAATGGACTTAATTGCCAGTAGCTTTACGAGTCCAGTATAATATACAGTAGATTACAAAGGGAAGTAGTTACTTTTGCGGAAATAACTAACCGGAGGGAAATAATCATTATGAAATCCGATGGGACGATTGACAAAAAATTTTGCTGTCCAGTGGAAAGGACATTCTCAATTATTGGTGGTAAATGGACTGTGCTAATATTGCGGGATCTCTCAAGTGGGCCTAAAAGATTTGGGCAGCTAAAGGATTCTCTTAGGGGCATCAGCCCCAAAACCTTAACTCAGCGGCTACGAGAGCTTGAAAGAGAAGGAATAGTAAGCAGAAAGGTATATCCGGAGATTCCGCCGAAGGTTGAATACTCGCTAACGCAAAAAGGAAGAAGCCTCAAAGATATCCTTCTTGCCCTGGCAAAATGGGGTTGCGAGAACCTCGATGACGGGAGTGGTTCTGAAGTACCCGCTTGCCCCAACTGCGCCAATTACGAACTCTGCGGTCAGTGCAATGATCGTTGACCACATGTAGGTGTTGGACCATGGATAATTTCGATGTTAGCACAAAAAAAATAAGAAAAAAATAATAATAAGAAAAAAATAATTGTGGAGGATAGCATTCCAAGGTTGAAAAACGAGAATCCCCGGATTTGAACCCCGATTTTAAACTAGAAAGAACCAGAGACGCTGGAAGATGTGCACCGTCCCCTCGGTGTTCCCACGTCTAGGAAAGCAAAATCACAAAAAGCCCAGCTAAAGAGCGAGCATCAGCAAGGCCCTAGTAAAAAAGATAGTGAACTCCCTCTCCCTAACCCAGAGGGGCTAGGGAGGGGGAGTTCACAGAGATCTCCTCCACCAGGTCGAGCAATTCTTGTACTTTGATTCTCGCCACGTTATCCACGGCGCGAAGAAACTTATGGATCCGGAAGGCTAAACACCGAAGATCCTCCGTGGCGGAAGGGAAACTTACCCTTCTACCGGCTTTAAGCCAGGCCTTTTCTACTCCGATAAAAAGAACTTCAGGACACCAGAAGGCACGGGCCAGCTCTTCAAGGTATTGGGGGTTCGCACCCCGGGGATCGTGCTTAAGATAAGGCAAGAGCCTTATATTCACTATTCTACCCTCCCGCGGCTCCTGGATACCCCTGCTTCCTCAAAGGTGAGCATCTTACCTATCACCTGGGCAGCGGCTTCTATAATATTCATGGCCAGGGCAGCACCGGTACCTTCTCCTAGCCGTAGGCTAAGGTTAAGGAGGGGCTTAAGGCCTAATCTCTGGAGCATAAACTTATGCCCCGGCTCCTGGGAGAGATGCCCGGCGAACATGTAATCCACGCAAGAAGGGGCTAATTCTCGGGCAAGGAGAGCCCCCGCGGAAGATATGAACCCGTCTATGACCACCGGTACCCGGTGGTAGGCCGCCCCTAAAATGAGTCCTGCTATCCCGCCTATTTCAAATCCGCCTACTTTGGCCAAAACATCTATAGGATCCCGCGGATCAGGCCTGTTCACCTTAAGAGCCCTTTCAATAACCCGAACCTTGTTTTGCCACGCTTCTTCACTTATACCCGTTCCTCTTCCCGTCACTTCGGCTACAGGCAACCCCGAAAGAGCGGCTAAAATAGCGCTACTTGGAGTCGTATTACCTATACCCATATCTCCGGTGCCCAAGAGCTCAACACCTTTTTTAATTAAAGTGCTAGCAATTTCTATGCCCGCCTCTATAGAAGAGATGGCTTGTTCACGAGTCATAGCCGGCTCTTGGGCAATATTATTGGTCCCGTAGCCTACCTTGTACGAAAGAATTTTTCCTGCTTTAACCAAATCGCTAAGATCAGCAGCCACGCCCATGTCTACCACGATGACTTGGGCTCCCACCACTTCCGCTAGAACATTGATAGCCGCCCCACCAGCCACGAAATTGGCCACCATCTGGGGGGTCACCTCCGGGGGGAAGCTACTTACCCCCTCTTTTACTACTCCGTGGTCTCCGGCCATGGTAACGACCGCCTTGTGGCGGACGGAAGGCTTTAAAGTTTCTTGGATAGCAGCCAGGCGTTCGGCAAGACTAAGAAGTTCTCCCAGGCTCCCCTGAGGAATAGCCAAATTTTTTAAGTGCTCCCGGGCCTTCTTCCGCCATTCTTCTTTTACGGGCTTAATGCCCCGCACAGTGGCTTCTAGCGTCAGTCCCATAGCTTAACCTCCTTCACATAGACGACTAACTACCCTGGTGTATTTTCTTTCTCTAAGGAAAAATCTAGAATAACCCAGTTGACCGCCTTTTCCTTTAGCTGCACCACAAACTTGCGCCCAACGGCCTAAAGCCGTCATAAGGATAAGGCCTAAGGTTTGCCTCTCTCCCAGGAAGCTGGCCTAAAAGAACAAACTTAGTTAAAAACACGTGGCCCCGTGGGGTCCTCCCCGGCTATTCTTTATGATTTTAGAATTCTTGGCGGGAGCGTCCGCTAAAAAGGCCGTCAGCGGTATCTATTAGACCGTCCCCATGCAAATTCCCGGTTCTTACCACCAGGAAAACTAAAGCCAAAAGGTCGCCAGCCAGCCCGCCAAAAAAAGGGAGAGATTAAAGTGTGGCCACTTGCGGCTACGACACCTAAGAACACCCCCACTAGCGGGAAAAAGGCCATGGACCCGGCCAGTTTTTTCTTCTCCGGGGGTATGAATAGTTATGGGTATCTTTGGTAAGGAATTGTACAGTCAGCAAGAACTCTATAAACCTCAAGCCTTTCAACTTATACCAAAATACTGTGCCGCAATCTTAACTGCACACTCTTCCCCGCACATAACGCAAGGCTGGCCTGGTGTTAAATTACCTAAGGCCGATTTTACCTTCTCCGGGTCCAGGGCAAGCTGGATTTGAGTTTCTACATCACCAGTTACTCGCGACCGGGCCATTTCTACATTTCTCTCCCAGGCCCGCTTATTGCCTCTGGCTATATCTGCCGCATGAGCGGCGATACGGGCTGCCGTAACCCCTTCTTTTACATCTTCTTCAGTAGGCAACCCTAAATGTTCAGCAGGTGTCACATAGCATAGGAAGTCTGCGCCGGCTGAAGCAGCAAGGGCTCCTCCTATAGCTGCCACAATGTGATCGTATCCTGGGGCTACATCTGTAGGTAGGGTTCCTAGGATAAAATAGGGTGCACCACCGCATAAACGCTTCTGAAGGAGTATTGTGGCCTCAATGTGATGGAGAGGTACGTGCCCTGGTCCTTCTACCATCACTTGGACTCCGGCTGCCCGGGCGCGGGCCACCAGTTCCCCGGCGGTAATAAGCCCCATGAGCTGGGGTCCATCCAAGGAATCGGCAGTAGAACCGGGTCGGATAGCGTCGCCCAAGCTTAAAGTAACGTCATATTTCTTTAAGATCTTAAGCAGGCGGTCAAACTGTTCATATAAGGGATTTTCCTTATTGTTATATAACATCCAGCCTGTAAGAAAAGCTCCTCCCCGGCTTACAATATCGGTAACCCGGCCGCTACCTCGAAGGCGCTTGATAATATCAAAATTTAAAGCACAATGTATGGCCATAAAATCAACACCATCAGCAGCCTGCTTTTCAATTGCTTCAAACATATCGTCGGGCGTCATAGCTACGATGCTCCCATGTTTTTCAATAGCCTCAATGGCCGCCTGGTAAAGAGGTACGGTTCCCACCGCCACATGGGCCTTTTCCAGCACCAGGCGCCTCATAGCATCGATATCTCCGCCCGTGCTTAGATCCATTACGGCATCGCACCCCGCTGCCTCCGCCGCAGCCAACTTTCTCTCCTCCATAGCCGGATCGGAACGGTCGCTGGAAGTACCGATAAGAGCATTTACCTTTACCCGCAGCCCCTCCCCTATACCGCAGTAGTTAAATTCTTTACGCTTTACATTGCGGGGGATAACTATTCTACCTTCGGCAACACCTCTCTGGACAAACCTTACGTCAACACCTTCCTGTGTAGCAACCCACTCCATCTCGGGAGTGATCTTCCCTGCGCGAGCAGCCAGAACCTGGGTCATGATATCGCCCTCCCTTTTTTAGTGCTCTTTCTTATAGCTGGTTCTTATAGCCTTCCACTAAGCCTTACCTTGATACCGAGGAGTCTAGCAGGTGAGTTTAGTAGTTCCTAAATAATGGGACACGATAGCCATAGCACAGTACTTACCACACATAGTACAAGCCGACGAAGAAGGATCGCTTCTTTCCCTGCGCAATTTACTCGCCCGTTCTGGATCAATGGCAAGGGAAATCTGTTTCTGCCAATCCAATTCTTTTCTGGCTTGGGAAAGAGCTAAATCCCACTCGTAAGCCCCGGGGAGCCCCTTGGCTAGGTCTGCGGCGTGGGCAGCGATGCGTGCAGCTATTACACCTTCCCTCACCTGTTCAACATTAGGCAGGCCCAAATGCTCGGCAGAAGTTACATAGCAAATAAATTCCGCGCCTGCCCAAGCGCTGATAGCCCCCCCTATAGCCGCGCTTATGTGGTCATAGCCTGCAGCAATGTCTGTAACGACAGGGCCGAAAACAAAGTAAGGTGCTCCTTGGCAAAGACTCTTCTGCAGCGTTATAGTAGCTTTAAGCTTATTTAAAGGAACATGCCCTGGCCCTTTAACCATCACCTGTACACCTGCTTTTCTAGCCCTCCTTACCAATTCCCCCAAGACCACCAGTTCCTGTACCTGGGCCCCATCTAAAGAGTCGGCCAAACACCCTGGTCGCATTCCATCGGCCAAGCTTAAAGTAACATCATACTTATGAGCGATAGCCAGAAGGCGATCGTAGTGCTCATATAGGGGGTTTTCCTTGCGGTGATACAACATCCATCCCATAAGATGGGAACCTCCGTAGCTTACCAAGGGATCGAGCCTCCCTTCCTTTTGGGCCCGTTCCACTATCTCCATGGTAAGGCCGCAATGTAGCCCGAAAAAGTCTACACCTTCGGCGGCCTGGCGCTCGATAACTTCAAACAGTTCTTCCACTTCCATTTTGAGTGAAGACCCATATTTTCTAGCTGCTTCGGCGAAGGCCTGGTAGATAGGTAAGGTGCCAACAGGAGTAGGCGTAGAGGTGAGGGAAGCCTCGCGCATGGCGTTGATATCCCCGCTTACACTAAGATCCATGATGGCATCCGCGCCCGCTTCTACTGCTGCTTTAATTTTAGCTATTTCTGTCCCAATTTCTGCCCCGTCTCCATACAATCCTATACTTGCGCTTACCTTAGTTCTAAGCCCTTTTCCAATACCCACAGGAACTATATTCCGGCGCTTAACATTGCGCGGGATTACTATGGTTCCCTCGGCCACTCCCTGTCTTATAAACTCCGGGGTAACTCCCTCCCTCGAAGCCACCTCCTTCATTTCTGGTGTAATTTTTCCTTGCCGAGCGCTGGTCAGTTGAGTCATAGGGCAGCTACCTCCTTTGCTTTTTATAGGTAAAATAAAAAAGTTCCCAGCATTGCTGAGAACTTTACCATCATCCTCAGGGCTTCCCACCTTCTTTCCGCGAGAAGGTGTACTCCTCCGACCAGGCAGGTCTCCTGGCTCCCGGATCCTCGCTCACCTGCGCCTTCCCATCCCCCTTCCCCGGCTTAAAACTCCTACCGTCCGGGTTAAGGAACAGTGGCCTTTTGCAGGATCGCTCCCCGGTCACAGTGGCGGGACCGCTTGGGATTCACACCCAATTCCCTATTCTCCCTCAACGGGCACCTGGCCGAATTAGCTTTATTAATTTTTTCGCTTGTGATTATTTCTTGTGATTATTTTAGTATACGATTTCCCATATTGTCAATAGAGGTGTGAGCTGGGGATTGTAGAAAGACCAGAGTTTCGTTCACAATACTTTGAGAGAGTTAAACAGATATTGAAAAGGATGGGTATCCCGTGGGAATTATCAAAGTGGCAAGAAAAACCCCAAAAAGGAGGGACACCCACCCAATGAAATTATACCACCACCTCAAAGCCTTGGGAAACCCGCAAGCCCCTGTTCAGATTATTATCTCTCTCCTCGAAAACCATCACCTTAAAGAAGTAGCTAAAACTGTCGGTGTCTCCGTTAGATGGATCTATAAACTCCGCCAGCGTTTTATAACCTCTGGCGGCCAGTTGTCTGCTTGTATCTAAAAAAAGAGGACCTAAAAAGGTGCTATTTTTTGTAGAATTTTTCCTGATTCTTAGAAAAATGTCAAGAAGCAATAATAATTACTAATTTCCCTGCTAAAACTTCCTCTCCAGCACAAAATCTGCCATCTGGTAAAAAGCCTCTTTCGCTTGGGAAGAAGGAAGCTGCGTCAGATGCGATTTGGCTTTCGTTACATACATACGTGCTACATCAAAGGCATATTCCACTCCGCTACTGCTTTTTATCAGATCAAGAAGGAAACGGATTTCCTCCTCGCTTTTTTCTTTTTTCTGCAGCAGGCGCCTCAGCTCGCTGTCCCCAGGCCTCACCCGCAGAGTATAAAGAACGGGAAGGGTTAGTATCCCCTGCCGCAGATCTCTTCCTACCGGCTTTCCCAGTTCCTCCTGATCGGCAATCACATCCAAGATGTCATCAGTAATTTGAAAGGCCATACCGATGTAAAGACCGTATTTCCCCAGAGCAAAGCAATGGCCTGGAGGTGCCCCCACCGCTTCCGCTCCCAGGCGGCAACTGGCAGAAATAAGAAGAGCCGTTTTGCACTTTATCCGGTAAAAGTAGTCACGCAGACCTTGATCAACTCTGAAAGCAGTGGAAAGCTGCTGGATTTCCCCTTCGCACATTTTCACACTAACATCGGCTAAAACTTTAGCAATAACCGGGTTTTGACAACGAGCAATGAGCATTAAAGAGTGGGCAAGGAGGTAGTCGCCAGTATAAACAGAAATCTGGTTCCCCCACAGGGCTTTTACCGTCGGCTGTCCGCGCCGGGTCAGAGAAGCATCGACCACATCGTCGTGGATAAGAGTTGCCATGTGAATCAATTCTAAAGCTGCTGCCAGGGGAATAACCTTTTCCCGCTGGTAGCGGTAAGAGCGAGCTGCAATTATGGCAAAAGCAGGGCGCAAACGTTTGCCGCCTGCCTGCAGCAGGCGACTGGAAGCCCTGCTCAAAATATCGTCAGGTGTAGAGACAATTTTCTGCAGTTCTTCTTCCACCAGCAAAAGTTCGGGTTTGATATCCGCCAGGATTTGTAAGCCTTTCATTGGTCCACCCGCTCGCCTTTTTTGTTGGCAATAAAAATAAAATCCCTTTCTGACATTGATGATTATGACACAAATCTATTGTTTTGTAAAGGTTCGGAGGATAAGGAGGAAAAAAGTCACCCTCTCCCTTTTTTTCCTTCCTAAACTTCTCTCAGCGTGAAGCTTCTCTCCAATCTTGCAATGCCGCCAGCAGTAGTCAAGGGCAAAAAAGTTTGGCACCGCTATGGTTGCGGCGGATGCCATCCTCTGCTGGGCAACAGGGGTTATCGGGCTCCTGACCTGCCCCACACTACGTCCATCTCTTCCCCCGGCCTCTCTCACTGAGAAGAGCCGTAGGGGAAATCCTCTTTGCCGTCGGCGGCGGTATCCTGGCAACGGCGGTTCTCTATCACGCAATTATCCGCAAAAAAATTTTGTTTTCGCAGAAAAAAGCAACCCTCCGCAGTCTTAGCGGAGGGCTTTGCTTTTTTCATTTGGTAAAGCGGTCGGCAACTTTGCTAGCTCCATAGGAAGCTGGTTTCACCCGGGCAGCAAACCCGCTGGCGGTGACCATTCCTACCACCTGCTGCACCAGTTCCCTGGTGGGCCCGGATTCTCCTACGTCCAGGTGAATTTCCACCGAAAGCTGCAGTTTGAGGTTGATTAAGCTGGAAATGATGCGGGTGGCCACCTCGAGACTGAGAGATGCTTCGGTAAAAATGCGGTTTTGCAGACTGAATTTGATGTTTTTATACTCGCGGTGGTAGTAAAAACGGGCTCCCTTCCCCACCCGGTGGATAATTACAGCGGTAACAAAACAGGTGTTGTCTCCGCCTGGCTGGGAGTCGGTGCCAATAATAAGTTTATAGGTATCTCCTTTTTTACCCGCGTGAACAAATTCGGCAATGTCCTCCACCATCTGGGCGATGGTAAGCCGCCCCTTGGTGGGACTGTAAAAGTGCATGGAAGCCATCTCCTCTAACCCTAAAATGCTTCTTGTTTCTACTAGCGCTCTTTAAAATTATAACACACAAGTATGTCATATCTCCTCTGGTAAAATTTACGCCTGAAATCCAGAGTTTTTAATCTTGCCCTACCCCTACCGTGTTCAGTCGCAAAAAACCAGCCACCTGGTTCCCCTCCTGCATTGCGGCGGCGTCGTCCACTTTTTTTTCGAATCAACAATTTTTTACAACCTCTTTTATAATGCCACCGGGAGGAAAGTTTTGTCAAGAAAAAAGAGCGGCGGGACTACCGCCAGCTCTTTCCAGAACGTCGCTTATTTTATGGTAACAGGTATCTTCACTTCTCCTACTATTTGGCCGGAAGAATCCTTTCCGTAAACCCTGAGGACGCCTTTTTCTTCCGCAGTCGGCGGAGTGAAGGTCAGGGTGGTGGTAAAATCTCCCATATCGGGTGCCGTCCGGGAAGCAGTTACCGTTTTGGCGGCGAGAATTTTATCCTTGCTGTCCCTGAGTTCCAGGTAAACAAGCCCGTTAGGAACCTTAGCTCTGCCGGTAACAGTAAGGGGGCTGGTAACCGTATCGCCGCTGGCCGGAGCAGTTACCTGAATTTCAGCCGTCTGAGCAGCAGGCTGCTGGCCGGCAGGAGGCTCCGTCCGGCCCTCCCTGCGGCCGGGGGCAGCTTCTGGTTTGGGAGTCGGAGCCATCATCCCTCGCCGTGGTTCGCCAAAGGCGGTGGCCGGATCGCGGATAACGTTGTAGGTAAAAGCATCGGGAATGTCTCTGAGGGTGAGTTTGGCCACAGCCACCGGGTAGTAAACCTGTTCCGTTTTGTCGCTTTTCTTCTGCTCCTTCCAGAAATAGGTTTTCTTTTCGGCCGGTCGCTGGGGATGGGTAAACACCACGTCCACCCGGAGCTGACTGCGGCCGTTGCCCAAATCGATTTTTTCCATCCCTTTAAGCTGAACGCCGAATTCTTTGCTTGGCACCCTCCCTCTGGTCACGACGAGATAAAGACTGCTCCCGGAACGAACCAGGTGAAACCCGGGATTTTCTTTCTGCTTTGCGACGATTTCCTTAACCTCGGCCGGGGCTTTCTCCGGATCTACCTCCTCCATGGTCACTTTGTCGGTCGTGAGCGGTTTGGGTGAAGGGGCCGGTTTTTTCGGTTGCTGACTGCACCCGGCAACAAGGAACACCAGCAAAGCCACAAAAAACGCCCCTATCCCCCTTTTCACCATGCCCTGCAAATTCCATCGCCTCCTTGACCAGATTTTTCTTCAGACTTTAATATGGGAAAAAAGGAGGCTTCTTATGCAGGGAGCTTACCTGGCGGCCAACAAAAGGTACAGAAAAGCCAGCAGAACTGGCTGGTGGAGAAGATAAAGGATGAGGGTATGAGAGCCGGCTGCAGCGAGAAGCCTGAATTTCCCCTCCAGAAAAGGAAAAAGGCTCTTCTTTTCGCGATACACTACCTTCCCCACCGCCACTCCGGCGAGCAGAATTCCCAGCCAGGGGAAAAGAGGATAATAGTCGGCGGAGTAAAAATCGTCAGACCGCAGTCCTAAGAAAAATAACCAGTCCCGGGACACCCGCACCCGGGCCAGGTAAAGCCCGAGCCAGATGCTGCCCCCTCCCAAGGCAAGGAGAGCCAGGGGGGATAGGCGGATGAGAAAAGCTACCAGAATTAACGCTGTTCCCAAAAAATGAAGGATGCCGAACTTTATCACCTGGGAAGGGCAAAATAACCAGGTAACGGCAGTTATTCCCAAGCCGAGCGAAAAAAGCCGCCAGCCCCGGCGCCAGTTACTGCGGCTAAAATTGGCGCTCACACCGGCGAGAAAAATAAACATTATCGCCGCCGTTTTACCCAAAAAGTAGATGGGACCCCTGTCGTAGACCACCGGAACATGAAAAAAGACGTTGAGGTCGTAGCAGAGGTGAAAAACTATCATCAAGAGCAAAGCAACGCCCCGCAGGAGGTCCAGCTCCCAAAGGCGGTTGTGTCTTCTCAAGCTCATAACTGGCTCCTTTTCCGGTAAATTTAATTCCGGTTATTTAAAAAAATTATAAAGAGCGAAAGGCGGGAAAGGAAATGGGTTTTGGGCCTTCGTACCGTCAATTAAAAGCCGAAGAGTTAGCCAGGAGAGCAGAAACTCTTATGGAAGCTTTAAGCTACTGCACCATCTGTCCTCACAATTGTGGGGTAAACAGACTGAAGGGAGAACGGGGTTTTTGCCGTACCGGAGCGCGGGCTATTGTAGCCAGTTTCGGTCCCCATTTCGGAGAAGAACCGGAACTGGTTGGCTGGGGCGGTTCCGGCACTATCTTTTTTTCTTTCTGTAACCTGCGCTGTGTCTTTTGCCAGAACTGTGAGTTGAGCTACTACGGCGAAGGGGAAGAAGTAACGGAAGAAGAACTGGCCCGCATTATGCTCTCCCTGCAGGAGCGGGGCTGCCACAACATCAATTTAGTTTCCCCCAGCCACGTAGTCCCGCAAATCGTCGCCGCTATAAAAATTGCCGCCGACCGCGGCTTAAACCTGCCTCTGGTCTACAATTCAGGCGGTTATGATAAAGTGGAAACGTTGCAGTTGTTAGAGGGAATTGTCGACATCTACATGCCGGATATCAAGTTTGGCAGCAACGAAATGGCCGAAAAATATTCGGGAATCAAAGGATATTTTGATATCGTCAAAGCTGCCGTAAAAGAGATGCACCGCCAGGTGGGAATCCTGGAAACGGATGAAAACGGCATCGCCCGGCGGGGGCTCATTATCCGCCATCTGGTCCTGCCGGAAGACCTGAGCCGCACCCAGGAGGTTATGAATTTTATCGCTCAAGAAATCTCTCCCGCCACTTATGTGAACATCATGGCCCAGTACTTTCCGGCTCATTTTGCCCGTAAGTTCCCAGAACTTTCCCGCCGCATTACCCGAAAAGAGTTTTTGCAGGCCTTAGAGACAGCTAAAAAGGCCGGCCTCACCAACACCGGCAGGTCCGGGTGAAAAGCTGGCAAACAACCCGTGATAGCTTGCACCCAGGTACCGGCATCAAAGCCATTTTTGGGGGTCAGCCGGATTCCATTGAGGGCGGGTAAAAGCCGAAAGACGTGCCACGGAAGGATCTACTTTCTCTTCCCTAACCTCTTTCATCCTGGTAACTCCGGGAATCTCCGGCTGCCGGGCCAGCTCCTGGGCCTGAACGGCGGTAACGGCCGTGACATTGATGATGTCTTCCAGAGTACAGCCCCTGGAAAGGTCGTTTACCGGTTTGGCCAACCCCTGTAAAATGGGTCCGATGGCCTGGGCATTGGCCAGCCGTTGTCCCAATTTATAGCCGATGTTGCCCGACTGCAGGTCGGGAAAAATCAGGACGTTGACATGGCCCGCCACCCTGCTGCCCGGCGCCTTCTGAGCCCCTACGTCTGGCACCAGGGCCGCGTCTACCTGCAGTTCACCATCGATAGTCAGCCAGGGATACCGTTCCCGGGCAATAGCCGTAGCCCGCCGCACTTTTTCCACCATTTCGTGGTGGGCACTGCCTTTAGTCGAAAAGGAAAGCATCCCCACCCGCGGTTCTATTTCCGCCAGTTCTTTTGCCGTTAGAGCCGAAGCACAGGCAATTTCCGCCAGTTGTTCCGCCGTAGGTTCCGGGTTAACGGCGCAGTCGGCAAAAACCATTACCCCTCCTTCTCCATAACGGGGGTTGGGCAAAACCATGATAAAAGCTCCTGACACCACCGTAAAGCCAGGGCGCGTTTTTATTATCTGAAAGGCAGGACGGAGAACGTCGGCCGTGGGACTGAGGGAGCCGGCTACCATACCGTCGGCGTCCCTTTCTTTAACCATCATTACCCCGTAGTAGAGGGGATTGTCCAGCAAAGCCCGCGCCTCTTCCCGCGTTAACCCTTTGTGCTTTCGCAACTGGTAAAGTCTTTCCCCATACTTTTCCTTCTTGTCACTGCGGCGAAAATCGTGGATTTCTACCCCCACTAACCGCGCCTGGTAAAGGCGGGCTAGACGTAAAATCTCCCTGCTGTCCCCCAGCAGAAGGGGCCGAGCTATCCCGTGATCGTGGATAAATTCGGCTGCCTTTATTACCCGCTCATCGGTCGCTTCGGGAAAAACAATGGTTTTTATTTCTTTCCTGGCCCGTTCTCTGATTCTCTCTAACAACGCCTGCATCCTTTTTCTTTCCCTCCCAGGGTCGTCCTCTATCTCTGCCTTTTAGAATTCCCCCGAAAACCCTATTCTATAGAAGCAGCCGCCGGAAAAAACAACGGCTACACTCCCCGGAGGAGGATAAACTAATGCGCGTTCTCGGTCTCATCGTGGAGTACAACCCCTTCCATAACGGCCACCTTTACCACCTGCGGGAAAGTCAGAAAAAAGTCCAGCCCGACTTTACCCTCGCTGTAATGAGCGGCAACTTCGTTCAGCGCGGCGAACCCGCCCTGGTCAACAAATGGGCTCGAGCAGAAATGGCCCTGCAGGCCGGCGTTGACCTGGTCCTGGAACTCCCTTTTGTCTTCGCCACAGCCAGCGCCATGCATTTCGCCCAGGGAGCAGTTTCCATCCTTCACCAGACCGGTGTGGTAACCCACCTCTGCTTTGGCAGCGAAGCCGGCAGCTTAGAACTCCTGGAGAAAGTCGTCCCTGTCCTCAACGAAGAACCCCCTCCCTTCCGCGAAAAGTTGAAAGCTTTCCTCAAAGAAGGCCTTTCTCTTCCCGCCGCTCGGGCGAAGGCCCTTACTTCCCTCTGGCCTGACGGGGAAGAAAGAGAAAAACTCGCCTCCCTGCTAAAATCCCCCAACAACATTCTCGCCGTAGAATACCTGCGCGCCCTCCACCACCTGGAAAGCCCCATTATCCCCCTTACCATCCCCCGCCTTAAAGCCGGTTACCACGACCTCCTGCCCGTGGACGGCATCGCCAGCGCCACTGCCTTCCGCCACCTGTGGGAAAAAGAAAAAGGGGCCCTGCCGTCTCCTTCTCTCCAGAACCTGGTACCAGTCTCCACCTGGCACATCCTCCGGCGCGAAGTAGAAGCAGGGCGCGCTCCCGTTTTCCCGGAAAAACTGGCTCCCTTGGCTCTCTCCCGCCTGCGCTTAACCCCGGCCGAAGAACTTTCATCACTGCCCGATATGGAGCCAGGCCTGGAGAAAAGGCTCAAAAACGCCGCTTCCCATGCTACTTCTTATCGGGAATTAGTGGCCCTTGCCCGTTCCCGCCGCTGTCCCGCCACCCGCATTCAGCGTCTTCTCCTTCACCTTCTTTTCTCATTAAAAAACGAAGAAGCAACTCAGTTTTACCAAAGCGGTCCTCTTTACCTGCGGGTGCTGGGGTTTAACCAAAAGGGGCAAAAACTGCTAAAAGTTATCCGCGCAAGAAGCTCCCTCCCCCTCCTTCAAATGCTCGACCGCCGGCACCGCCTGACCCCCTACTGGTCCATGCTCCGCTACGACGTTATGGCTACCGACCTCTACAATCTCCTTCTCCCGCAACCGGCGAAAGGAGGAAACGATTTTACCCGTCCGCCAGTAATAGTTGCATGAAACAAACCCGGCAGCGGAAAAATATTGGGAGAAAAGATGCCATAGGGGAGGTAAAAGCAATGGAAGAAAAAGAGAAAAAGAAAAGGACCGTTGACGATTTCACCATCGCCAACAGTCCCGACGATACCCCGGTGACAGGTCCGGGTATGGATGAAACTCTGGTGATGATCGACAGCCCCGACGACTGCGAATAACCTACTTGCGGTCGAAGAAGACGTTTTTCCCGGCCGCGCACAGGGGGATGGCGTAGGCCAGCTTAACCTCAGGGGAGAAGAACCCTAAGTTAAGGGCTGCCCGCCCCGCCGAAAACATAATCCGGTTATCGGCGTGGTGGGCTGCCGCCACCGCCACCGCCGAGCCGATAGCAATTCCTAAATCACCGGCGGTAAAGGCGCAGGTAGCCCCGTGGGCCTCCATTTCGGCACAGGAAGCGAAGCCACAGTAGCCGCAGGCGGTAAGGCCCATGGGCTCCTTGCGGGCTCCGATCAGTACCACCGGTCCCCCGGCGGTTTCAATGTTCTCCGCATCCCGGGCAAAAAAGGCACAGGGCCGGCCGTACTCTTCCGCCATCCTCCTCATCTCAGCCGTCAGCTTACGGATTTCTTCTTCCTCGGTGAGAATCAGGGTTTCAATGTTGTCTTTACCCCTTCCTTTGGGCGCCGTCCGGGCCGCTAAGCACATGAGCTCCGCCACCCGCAACAGGGCATTTTTTTCCGCTTCCTTTCCCCGGTAAATCACAAAACTCTCCCTCCCCGAATTTTTTCCAAAAGAAGAGAAACCCCTTGCTTTGTAAATCAGATTTTCGCCTCTGGCTTCTTATAATCTTTTATAATCTTCTAATGCCAGTCTTTCTTTTTTCGAGCCTCTTTTCCCCCCGCCCGGAAAAAGAGGTACCTCCTACCAGCAGCTCCCTGATATACATGGTGGGCTGGGCATCACTCACTGGCGCTCCCTGACCGTCCTTGCCGCAGACGCCGATGGTAAACCCCAAATCTTTGCCCACCCGTTCCACCATTCGCAGGACTTCGGGCCCGTTGCCGGTAAGGGTAGCCCCCCGGACAGGCACCGTTACTTCCCCGTTTTCAATGAGATAAGCTTCGGCTACATCGAAGACAAAATCGCCGTTGGTAGTGTTGACCTGGCCGCCGCCCATCTTCTTCACCAGCAGCCCTTTTTTGGTGTCCCGGATAATTTTTTCCGGATCTTCTTTTCCCGGAGCAATATAGGTGTTACGCATGCGGGGTATTGGTTTGTGGGCGTAGGACTCCCTGCGACCGTTACCCGTAGGAGCAACCCCGTCCTTGCGGGCTGTGACCAGGTCGTACATAAAGTTAACCAGGACGCCCTTTTCAATTAAAACCGTTTTCTGCCCTGGTACTCCTTCATCGTCGTAACGCAGAGAACCGTACTTGCCAGGGAGGGTAGCATCGTCAACAACCGTTATCAGCGGGCTGGCCACTTCTTCCCCTTTCCTGCCGGCATAAACGGAGAGACCCTTCTGGACCAGATCGGCCTCTAAGCCATGCCCACAGGCTTCGTGAACCATGGTCCCTCCCGCCTCCCCAGCCATAACCACCGGCATTTTCCCCGCCGGGGCCGGTTTGGCCGTGAGCATGAGGAGAGCCCGGCCGGCAGCCTCTTGAGCCAGGTCTTCCGGTTTTTCCTCCTCAAGCAGCTCAAAACCTTTCGTCCCCCCGGTCGAGGCATAACCGGTCTGAATAACCCCGTCGGCAGACGCTACCACATTTACTACCAGGCGGGTCCGGATCCGCTCATCTTCCACATATGTCCCCTCACTGTTGCAGATGACAACCCGCTGGACAGCATCGCCGTACCCGGCCATTACTTGTTTAACCTTATCGCCAGCTTTGCGGGCCTCCCTGTTGGCCCGCTCAACCATTTCCACTTTGTCCTCCATGGGAACGTCATCGGGCCGTAACACAACTTTTTCATCCAGCACCGGGGGACGGAGGTTGTAAGTTAGGTTCCACTCTCCTTTCTTTTGCGGGAAAACCCGGCCTACCTGACGGGCCAGTTCCAGCAAGTTTTCATAAGAAAGGTCGTTGGTGTAGGCATAGGCAGTGGCCTCCCCGGCCACCACCCGGATGCCAGCACCGCAATCTACTCCGGAAGTAATCCTCTCCACCTTGTTGTCCTCGAGAGAAATAGAGGTGCCTGTCTTTTCCTCGAGAAAAATATCGGCGAACTCGCCGCCCCCTTCCAGAGCAGCAGCGAGAATGTTACCGAGCTGACGCCGTTCTAGTTTTTTCAGCAATGACAATCTTATTCACCTGCCCCCGGAAAATTGCCTGCCGCTGCTTCCTCCCAGACGGCAATGATTTCCTCTTCCGTGACATCATCTCTTATTTTAGCTTGTCCGATTTTTTCCGGCAATATCACTCGGATCCGGCCGTCCCGCACCTTTTTGTCCCGCCGCATCACCGCCAGAATACTCTCGGCATCATAGCGCGGCATGACAACCGGTAGCCCGGCTCGCCGCAAAAGGCGGGCAACCCTGGCCACTTCCTCTTCGCTAAGAAAACCTCGGCGGTGGGAAAGGAGAGTTGCCGCCATCATCCCCATGGCCACCGCTTCTCCGTGCAGGTAAGTGGTATAGCCGGACAGGGTCTCCACCACATGGCCGAAGGTGTGCCCTAAGTTGAGGAGAGCTCTGATGTTGCTCTCCCGTTCATCCCGGGAAACAATTTCTCCTTTCATGGTGCAAGACACGGTTACAGCGTGAATTAACGCCTCTTCTTGCAATGCCAGCAGGTCGTCCATCCGTTCTTCCAGCCACTCGAAGAAGGAAGCATTGCCCAGCAGACCGTATTTTATCACTTCGGCCAGACCGGCCACAAACTCCCGCAGGGGGAGAGTGCGCAAAGTGGTCACATCGGCTAAAACCAGCAGGGGCTGGTGAAAGGCACCCACCAGATTTTTCCCTTCGGGCAGGTTGACCCCGACTTTTCCCCCCACACTGCTGTCCACCTGGGCCAGTAGAGTGGTAGGCACTTGGACATAAGGCAACCCCCGCATGTAAGTTGCGGCAACAAAACCACCCAGGTCGCCCACGACCCCACCGCCAAGAACAATGACCAGGTGGTTCCGGTCCAGGCCTTCCGCTAAGGCAGTCGAATAAAGCCGTGTGGCAGAATCAAGGCTCTTGTATATCTCTCCGTCCGGGATTAAGGCCGGGAAAGGTTCAAATCCTTCTTTTTTGAGCGCAGCCATAAATCCTTCCCCGTAAAGAGAAAACACGGTGTGATTGCTTACAACCATTACTCGGCACGGCTCCTTTACCTCGCGCACCCACCGCCCTGCTTCCACCAGGAGGCCGCTGCCTATCTGAATACAGTAAGACCTCTCACCCAAATTAACCTTAACCGTCTGAATATTCATCCCTCCAACTCCTCTTCCTTTTCCTGGCTGGAAAGAAGAGCAATTATTTCCGCCACCACTTCTTCCCTGCTTTTCCCGTCCGTCTTAACCTGCAGGGGAAAAAGGCTGTAAATTGGCCGCCGTTCCTCCCACAACCGCAGGAGCTTCTCCCAGGCATCTACACCCTGGAGCAGGGGACGGTCGTCGTTGTTCTTCACCCGGCGATAAATTTCTTCCGGCGTCGCCGTGAGGCAGACAACCACCCCTCTCGCCTGCATCAGCTCCCGGTTCTCCGGATCGAGAACGATCCCGCCTCCGGTGGCAATGACCCTGTTATCTCCCTGCAATAATCGTTTCAAGGCGGCCTTCTCCTCCGAACGAAAGCGCACCTCACCGTAGCGCCGGAAAATTTCCTTTACCGACAATCCGGTTACCCGCTCCACTTCGGCATCGGTATCGTAAAATTCCTTCTGCAATTTCTTCGCCAGCAACCGGCCCACCGTACTCTTTCCCGTACCCATAAAACCTACCAAGATAATGTTCTTGCCCGCTCTCACTTCTTTTCCGGCCACTCCTCCCGCAGGGTCTCCAAGTAGGAGCGGTAATTCCGCCCCACCTCAGCCATACTGTCGCCGCCGAACTTCTCCAGAAAAGCCGCGGCAATCTCAAAGGCCACCACCGCTTCTGCCACCACTGCCGCCGCCGGAACGGCGCAGGTATCAGACCTCTCCACCGACGCCATCTGGGGCTTGCCGTCTCTGATGTCCACGCTGTGCAGGGGCCGGTAGAGGGTGGGAATGGGTTTCATAGCCCCCCGTACCACGACGGGCTGGCCGTTGGAAATGCCGCCCTCGATACCGCCGGCATTATTGGTGAGCCGGTAAAAGCCTCTTTCATTATCATAAAAGATCTCATCGTGGACGCGGGAACCGGGCATAGAAGCAGCGGCAAAACCAAGCCCGATTTCCACTCCCTTGATAGCCGGAATGCTCATCACCGCTCCCGCCAGCCGTCCGTCCAAACGCCTGTCCCAGTGAACGTGACTACCCAAACCTACCGGCACGCCCGTAACCACCACTTCAAAAACTCCCCCTACCGATTCCCCCGCTTCCTTCATTCGGTCGATGAAAGCCATCATCTCTTTCTCCGCTTCCGGATCAGCGCATCGCAGGGGCGAATCCTCTACTCGCTCTCTAATCAGGGCATAGTCAGAAGGGGGCTGGGCCCGCACTTCACCTATGGCAAGCACATGGGAAAAAATCTCGATCCCCATCTCTTCGAGAAATCGGCGGGCTACCGCTCCTGCAGCCACCCGCGCCGCCGTCTCCCGGGCGCTGGCCCGTTCTAAAGTATCCCGCACATCCCTGCGCCCGTATTTCAAAACACCGCTCAGGTCAGCATGCCCGGGCCGAGGTCTGGTTACCACCGCCTCTTCTGGTACAATCCCCGGAGCTGGGTCCATTATCTCCAGCCAGTTAGGATAATCCCGGTTTACGATCAAAAGGGCAATAGGGCTTCCGAGGGTATAACCCCGGCGCACCCCGCCCATAATCTTTACCTGATCCTTTTCGATTTTCATTCGTGTACCCCGGCCGTAACCCTGCTGGCGCCGGGCCAGTTGCCTGTTTATGTATTCAGCCTCTAACGGCAAACCGGCCGGCATCCCTTCGACTATTGCTACTAACGCCTGGCCGTGGGATTCCCCGGCCGTAAGGTATCTCAGCATCTCCTCTCCTCCTCTAACAGCACAAAATAAAAGAAAAAGAACCCCTGGGAGGGCTATTTGCTTCATTATCCCCGGAAAAATCAGCCCTGTCAATTTTATTTTACGAGGAAGTTCTCTCCCTGGCTGCAAAAATATCCACTTCCAAGGTAAGACCATAAGCCCCATCCTGCTCCAGATTCAAATTCCATGCCCGGAAGTGGAGCAAACGAGGCAGATCCTCATCTAAAGCCTGAAGGAAGTTTAAAATCTGATCGTAGTTACCTTTTAAGACTATCTTCACAGGGATTTTGTAGTAATTGCTTTCTCTCACTGCCTTGCCAGCCTCTACCTGCTGAACTTTTAAGCCGGTTTCGCTGGCAAGGGCGCCGATCTGATCGACAAAAGCCGACTCCTGCGGGGATTTTGGCAGCATTTTTAAGATGAGGGCTGCTTCATCCATAGCCTTGGCAATTTTCTTGTGGTAAACAGCGGGTTCACTCTCGATTTCCATAGCCATCTGAGCGCTCTCCTGGCGCTCCTCCGCCCGGGCTTCCAGCTCTGCTACCTTGTGCTGGAGGGGCCGGTAGACGTAGTAATTAAAAACCAAAACCAGGCAGGCCAGGATTAAAACCAGCAGCAGGGTTTTTTCTCGTTCCGATAACCGTAAACCCCTCATTTCTTTTTCTCTCCTCCTGCTCTCAGAGTACAGCTTATTTCAAATTCGTACCTGCCCGTATTATCTTGCAGGTAAACCCGCTCCAGCCTGGCACCGCTCAAATGGTTGAAGTTATGGCCGCGGTTGATGTTGGTAACCAGTTCGTTTATGGCCCCGAGAGAAGGAGATAGACCTTTGATAATCAGCGAGCCGTTAGACTGATAGATGCTACCCGTGAGTTCCACCCCTTCCGGCAAGGCCTTTTGCTCCCGAAAGACAGCGTAAGCACTGGTACGCTTCCTATTGAGGCTTTCGACCACACTTTTGTAATTACTTACTATTCGCTCACTTTCCTTCAATCTCTGGTACTGCTTGTAACCGCTGCTGTATTTGCGGATAAGCTTCTCGCTGGTGGCGATATCCTTCTTTAGTTCAGGAATTTTGCTTAAGTTGATATAGAACATGAACCAGGCTACGTACAGCAAAAAAACTATCAGGGCTCCGGCCACTACCACCTGGGGAACGTTAACAACAGGGGCCGTTCGGTACGACTGGGGCAGCAGGTTTATGTCGCGCACTTTATTTTCCCTCCCTCATTGCGAGGCCGAGAACCTGAACCAGGCGCGGCATCATTTGGCTAAGATCCCTAGACACTTCTGGACCGGGCTCCACCATCTCCAGAGGACTGTAAATACTGGTGGGTATATCGAGAGAGTCTTCTACCATCTCCCGTAACCCTTTCAGCCCTGCCCCGCCACCTAAGAGCAAGATCCGGCTTACCTCTTCACCCCGGTACTGAAGGCGGAAGTACTCAACTGAACGGCGAACTTCCCGGAGTAACTCATCCAGATGGATGAACAGTTCCTTTTGCAGGTTGACAGGCTGCTTTTTCTCACCGGTGTTCAAATCCAGGGAATAAGCTGCTTCGTTAAAAGCTTTTAAGTCAAAAAGAGTCCGCTCATCAAGAAGGGTGATCCGTCCTGCCCGCTCAAGCTCATCGGACACCGCTTCAGTGAGGCCGTAGCGGCCGAGAAGTTGTTCCGCTTCCCCCAGGGATATATTTAAAGCCGTAGCAATGCTTTTCTCCAAGGTAAAAATGCCGGTATTGATTATCCGGAACATCTCGGGATAGCCCCGGCGATAAAGGATCATCTTGGTGTCCTCGTGACCGAAATCGAGAACGACAATGTTATCCCGCTGATAATACTGGGCAATCTCCTGGTTGAGGTGAGCATGGTGGCGGAGCACCCGGGCCACCGCCAGGGGCTCAATATCTACCGCCACCGGCTCCAGCCCTGCGTCTTTTACCGCCAGGACGTACTCTTCCACAACCTTCAACGGCGCGGCAATGAGGAGGATCTCCCACTGCATCACTCCCTCTTCCATCCGCTCACCGACGATTAAATAATCAAAGACGGCTTCCGAAGCAGGGATAGGAACGTACTGATCCATTTCCCAGCGGAGGGCTTCCCTGATCTCCTCTTCTTTCATTTTGGGCAGCTTCACATGCCGGAGAACCACCTGCTGGGAACCAACGGCAAGAGCTGCCTGGCGCAGAGTAATCCCCGCCTGCTGGATGGCTTCCCGGAGAGCGTGGGTAACAGCACTTCTGTTAAGAATACTTCCCTTGACGACCACACCTTCGGGTAAAGGAGCCATTCCTAACTTCTCCAGCAGGTAATGTCGGTCTCTTACCTTTTTTACCACCATTACTTTAACTCCGGTGGCTCCGATATCAATCCCGACAATCCTTTTCCTCACCCGGAACATGCCCTGCCTCCCATTCTACTCCCATAATTTTCCACTTCATTCAAGACTTGGGTTTGGGATTATCCTTGTCCTCATCGAGATCTCCATCCTCATCCCACTTTTCAATTTTAACTTTGCAGCTATCGCCAAAAGGTTTTATTAGAACTGTGATTTCTTTGGTAATCCCATTGAGCTTGCCGGTGATTTTAAAAACATAGTCGTCGTTCTGCTTGTCCGAACCGGTTTTGGTGGAAAGGCGAGTTACCACGATTTCATCGGCAATACCTCGGAGTAGGGGATCGGAAGCCGGTGTAAAGGTGTAAGATTTGTCAGGGATAAAGTTTTCAAAAAACTGTTTAGAGTAACCGCCTTCTGTTTTGTATTTCCAGAGGAGGTATTCCACTCCAGCCAAAGCCGAGAAATAAGCACCGTTGTAACTATCGGCGTTGAGCGCAATTTTTTCGTCAGCGTACACTAAGGGGAGATAGGAAACAATCAACAAACAAAGGATCGCCACTACAAACACGGCCACTACCAGGACAAACCCCTGCTGGCCTGCCGGCATTCTCCTTTTCATCGCCACCACCCCTCACTGATCCCGGCGCAGGTAAACGCTGTTGCGCAGGGTAATAGAACGCCCCGAATCATCCCGGGAGGTAATTTCCACAGTTACATACCGATCCCCCCGCGACGGCAGGATAACGCGAAACCCGGTAATGTTGCTGGCAATTAAACGCGGTTTTTTTTCCTCGGCCGGCTGGCCGTTTTTGTCCAGAATTTCGACTACGAGAACGTTGTCGTTTCGGCGGTAGATACGCTTGCCAAACTTCTCATCGGCAGGATTGACGTTGTACCAAAGGACTAGTTCCTGAGCATTAGAACGGTTAAAATCGATTTCCCCCGCCTCCCGCAGTTCTAAGACTACGCGATCCATGGCGATGCGAACGTTTTGATTAACTTCGGCTTGTCCTTCAGTGAACTCATAAGACCTAATTCCGGCATCTAAAGCCATGAGGAGAACGGGAAAAACAAGGGCCATAATTCCGACAGCGACAAGAAGTTCGGTGAGGGTATACCCCTCTTTACTCCGCAACACTTTTCTCACTGAGAATTCACTCCCGTAAGCAGGGTGGTATAAACCACCTGCTTGGTCTGACCACCATCCTCCCAACTTACCGTAACCGTCGCCTTCACTAAGTCAGAAGCCCCGCTTTTACCCTTCCCTCCCTGAGTCTGAGCGACAGGCTCTAAGCGCACCCTGATGGTGTAAGCCACCCCATTTAAAGTTTGGTTGTCAACTTTCTCTACCGGGCCGTTGGGACAGATTATCTTTTCTTCATCAGCATACTGCTGGAGTAAGCTCTCAATCTCCTGAATGGCCAGGTTCTGAGCTCCCAATCTTCTTTCCACCGTATAACTCTTTGCCACCGAACTGTTGATGAGACCAAGGAGGGGAATGATGGCAATACTCAAAATCGCTACCGCCGCCAGGACTTCCACCAAGGTCAAACCGCAGTTATCCGTCAGGGGCCAAATCCACCGTCTGCTTCGCTTGCCTGCTCGCATCCTTCTTCACCTCCGGTCCTGCCCTACTGCACCCGCTCCACCCGAACTCTCCCCGTTCCCGGAGTAATCACCACCTTGTAGCGGTAGTCACCACCAAGGCTTTTAACGGTTATACGGCCGTTTGCTTCCACGCTGCCGTCCGGATTGTAAACCAGGTCGTTCCTAGTTCCTAATGCCACCTCGACAATTATCCCTTTTTCAAGCTCACGCTCAATATATTTCTGCGGATTAGCAGGATCGGCAGGTTGTTTACTGGCGTCTAGTTCGTACAGGCGGTAAGTGCTTCTATTTAGGTCAAACTCCGCCTTCCACTCTTTGTTATTTAAAATGGCCATCTGCTGGGCATAGCGCAAATCAGAAGCGATCTGTCTCGCCCCGGTCTTGGCCTGATAATTTTCGTACACCGCTCGTAAATTAGGCGCAAAAGCCGCTACGACAATGGCAAGAATAGAAACAACCGCGAGTACCTCAACCAGCGTAAAACCTCTGTGGTTTTTTCGGAAAAGCAAAAACGGCCTCATGTTTTCATCGCCTCGCCAAGTCGATCAAAACAGCCCCAAGTACCAGGCGAAAATTTCTTCCCCCCACAAGAGGGCTATGCTTCCTCCCAGAGCGAGGAAAGGACCAAAGGGAATGGGGTCGCGCAAAGAACGCCGGCGGGAAAGAATAAGAAGGAGGCTCACCGAGGCGCCAAGAATAAAAGCGAGAAAAAGGGCTACCCAGACTAGCTTTCCGCCGGTAAAAAGACCGATGACCGCCGCGTATTTGACGTCACCGCCTCCCATGCGGCCGCCGCTCAAATAAAAGAGAGCAGCCATAAGGACAAAGCCAATAATCATACCGGCAAGACCAGCCCCAACCCCAGGCCGCGACCGAAAAAAGTTGAGGATAAGACCGGAAAAAAGACCTGTTAGCACCAGGGAATCAGGGATGATCTGCCAGTCGAGGTCGATAAAAGAAATAATCAGAGCGAGGGAGAGGAAAACTATTGCCGCCAAGGCCTCCCAGCTGAGCCCAAAAAGATAAACGGCCAAGACAAACAGAGCTCCCGTGAGTAGTTCCACCAAAGGATAGCGCCGGGAAATGGCTCCGCCGCAGTAGCGGCAACGCCCCCGGAAAAAAATAAAGCTGAGGAGGGGAAGAAGGTCGAGGGGAGCAAGCGGGTGGCCACAGGAGGGGCAGTGGGAGCCCGGCCGAATTAGGGACTGACCTCGCGGCAGGCGGTAGATGACGACGTTAAAAAAGCTGCCAAAGATCAGTCCGAAAACAAAGGCCAGAACCCCCAAAAACTTCAACCTCCCTGCGAAACCTAATATCAAGATGCCTCATTTTTTAGGCTCCACCGTCACAGTGGGTTTTGTATTGGCGTCACCGAAAGATACATTAATATTAAACTTCTTTTTCGCTTCCGCTACATCATCCTTATCAAGATAAGATTCAAGTTCGGTATAACTCGTAGGATATCTGTTATTTTCCGCATAATATTGCTTAATAGCATTTTCATACGTTTTCTTAATAGCCGCTGCGGTAGTGGTATTGGCTTTATCGACAGCGTTGAAAACAGCCGGCGCTATCAGCGCAATAAGAATAGCAATTATCGCAATAACAATCAGCAGCTCGATGAGGGTGAAACCCTTGCGGTTTTTCAGCGCCCTCATTTTTTTCATGCCCACTCCCTCCTTTCCAAAATTAAATTGTTCTCCCACGCGCAGCATGGCTTCACCTCCTTTCTCTGGCTGCCTTAAAATCTATTAGCCTATAGTAGAGATCATCTGATACATGGGCGCAATGATGGAGATGACCACTAATCCCACTATCAAAGCCACAAAAATTATCATCGCCGGTTCGACAAGGGAGGTAAGCCGGCTTAAAGTTTGCTCTACCTCGTAGTCATAAATAGCCGCCACCCGCTCCATCATCTGCTCCAAGGTACCAGACTCTTCCCCTACGGCAATCATCTGCAATACCATGGGAGGGAAAATACCTGTCTCTTCCAGGGGGTCAGAAAGGGAACGCCCCTCGCGAATACTGTTTTGAGCCCGCTCCAGCCCCGCCACCATAACTCCGTTGTGAATAACTTTTTTTACAATATCAAAAGACTGCATTAGGGGTACACCGCAGGAAAGGAGGGTCCCCATAGTCCGGGTAAAACGGGAAATGAGAATTTTTTTGCTCACTGTGCGGACTAAAGGAAACGTTAAAGAAAGGCGGTCCTTCAAGCTCCGGCCGTAATCGGTGCGGAAAAAACGAGCGATTAATGCTATCACAATTATAACTCCAATTAGCAAATAAAGGTAGTATTTTTGGAGAAAGTTGACAGTGGCAATAATCATCTTGGTTGAAAGAGGCAGCATCTCTTCTTGCCCGGCAAAGAGTTCAAGAAAACGGGGTAGGACAAAGAGAACGAGGACGTTGGCTACTACAATTGACAGCACGGCAACTATAGCCGGGTAGATCATTGAATTTATTATTTTGCTGCGCAACTCGTGCTCCCGCTGATAATATGCCGCCATGCGCTCGAAAACCTGATCCAAAATACCTCCTGCCTCACCGGCCTCCACCATATTCACCAGTAAAGAAGGGAACAGATGAGGATGGCGGGCCATGGCCTCCGAGAGAGATTTGCCCCGCTCTAAGTCCTGGATGATGCTCCTGACCCCTTCCCGCAGGCGTTTCTTCGAGCCTTCTCGCAGGAAAACATGCAAAGCCTGCATCACGGTAAGACCAGATTTAAGCATCACAGCAAACTGACGGCAAAAGTTGGCTAACTCCTTGCGGGAAATTCCCCTCTTGCCAATCTCCAGGTCCAGGGTAAGGCCTTTTATCCCCTGCTCTTTTATCTCCGTGATTATGTAGCCCTTCTCCCGCAGGCGGGCCACCGCCGTCTGGATCTGATCGGCTTCGATTACTCCTTTAATCTCCTGACCAGCCCGGTCACGAGCCCGATAAGCAAACGTGGCCAATTCTCCTTCACCACCCGTATTTTGCCCCCGTCCGGCCTTGGCCATTGCGGCCGTCGTCGCCATAACCGGCGTTGAGCAGGGAAGCAAAGTTTTCTTTATCGGAAGCCCGGGAAATAGCCTCTTCATAGGTGATTTGGCGGCTGAGATAAAGATCTCGCAGGCTTTGATCCATGGTGTGCATGCCGTACTTGGCCCCTGATTGCATGACGCTCAAAAGCTGATGAGTCTTCCCTTCCCGGATGAGGTTGCGTACAGCCGGAATGGCGATGAGAATTTCGGTGGCCACCACCCTGCCGGTGCGGTCAGCTTTGGGTATGAGCTGCTGAGAAACCACCCCCTGGAGAACCATGGAAAGCTGAATACGCACCTGTTGCTGCTGATGGGGTGGAAAGACGTCAATAATCCGGTCTACCGTCTGCACCGCATTGGGAGTATGCAGGGTTGCCAGCACTAAGTGGCCCGTTTCTGCAGCAGTAATGGCAGTGGCAATGGTCTCTAGGTCACGCATTTCTCCCACCAGGATGACATCCGGATCCTGCCGCAAAGCCACCCGCAGGGCAGAAGCAAAACTGCGGCTGTCCTGGCCTATCTCCCGCTGGTTGATGATGCAGTTGCGATGGGAGTGGAGGTACTCGATAGGATCTTCCAAGGTAATAATGTGTTTGAAGCACTGGCGGTTGATGAGATCGATCATAGCCGCCAAGGTGGTAGATTTACCGCTTCCGGTGGGACCAGTAACCAACACCAGGCCGTGGGGTTTAAAGGCCAGTTCCTTAACCACCGGCGGAATCCCCAGCTCGTCCAAACTGCGGATATGAGGTGGGATAACCCGCGCCGCTAAGGAAGGAGTTCCCCGCTGGAGAAAAACGTTCAGCCGGAAGCGGCCCAGACCTCTAACACTGTAGGAAAAGTCCACTTCGCCGTTCTCCCGGAAGCGGTCGAGAAGGTCCTGGTTCAGCGTCTGCTGCACCAGCGCAGTAACTTCCTCCACCGTTAAGGGGGGCATTTTTAAGCGCACTAGCTCGCCGTGAATCCTGAGGACAGGCGGAGAATTAACTGAGAGGTGCAGGTCGGAAGCCCCTGACTCGACGGCTATTTTCAACAAATCGTTAATATGCATCCTATCCACCTCAATCGTCAATAAGGGCATGTTTGAGCACTTCTTCCACGGTGGTTTCCCCGGCCATAACCCGGCGCACACCGTCCTGGAAGAGGGTTCGCATTCCCGAGCGTATGGCCGCTTCTTTGATCTCATCCCGACTGGCCCGCTGGTTCACCAGCCGGCGAATTTCCCCGTTCATCAGCATCAACTCATGAATGGCTACCCGGCCATAATAGCCGGTGTTGTTGCACTGGCCGCAACCACGGCCCCGGTAAAGGGTTATGTTCTCGTCAGGGGGAAGGTTGAGCAATAGGCGCACCGGGTCGTCAGGCCCAGGCCGGTACGGTTCCTTGCAGTTGGGGCAGATCTTCCGCACCAGCCGCTGGGCAGTAACTGCCAAAACAGAAGAGGCAATTAAGAAAGGCTCAACCCCCATGTCAACCAGCCTGGCCAAGGCTCCTGCGGCATCGTTGGTGTGGAGGGTACTCAGCACCAGGTGCCCGGTAAGGGCTGCCCGGACGGCGATGTCCGCCGTCTCCCGGTCCCGAATTTCCCCCACCATGATAATGTTAGGGTCCTGCCGCAGGATGGCCCGCAATCCCTCGGCAAAAGTGAGACCTATTTTGGGGTTCACCTGAACCTGGTTGATGCCGTCCAGCCGGTACTCCACCGGATCTTCTACCGTAATAATGTTCTCCTCCGGCCGGTTGAGACGGCTCAAGAGAGCGTACAGAGTGGTGGTCTTACCGCTGCCGGTTGGGCCTGTAACCAGCAGCATGCCATTGGGCTTTTTAATTAAACGCTCGATCTGTGCGCGAACATCGTCGCTGAATCCTAACTCAGGGAGTTGCAAGATGAAACTACTCTTATCAAGGATACGAATAACTACTTTTTCACCAAAAATAGTAGGAAGAATGGAGACGCGCAGGTCAACGTTGCGGCCGCCGGCACTCACCTCAATCCGCCCATCCTGGGGCAGGCGGTGTTCGGCAATGTCCAGGTTGGCCATAATTTTTATCCGGGAAATGATGGCGTTCTGGGCGTTACGGGGAAGACTCATCACCTCGTGGAGAACACCATCAATCCGGAAGCGAACCCGCAAGGTGTTTTCCATGGGTTCGATGTGAATGTCGCTGGCCCTTTCTCGCACTGCGCGGGAGATGATGGTGTTTACCAAGCGAATGATGGGAGCGTCGTCTTCGACATTCTCAATGTCCTGCAGTTGTTTATAATCACTTTCACTGACCTTGTCATCAGTGGCGATGTCTCCCAACACTTGGCTTACCGACTCTTCCAGCTGATAGTACCGGTTGATAGCCTGATTGATCTCGTCTTCCAGAGCCAGAAGGGGTTCGATTTCCATGCCCGTAATCATTTTTAAATCATCGATGGCAAAGACGTTGAGAGGATCGGACATGGCCACGTACAGCTTGTTGCCCTCCTGGGAAACGGCTATAGCTCCGTATCTCCGGGCTACACTCTCGGGTATCTTTTTCACCACTACCGGATTTAAGGGACGATCAAAAAGGCTGACCTGTTTAACGCCTAACTGTTTTTCCAGGACGTCGAGAATGGTCTGTTCCGAAACGTAGTTCTTTTCAATTAAAATTTTACCTAATCTTTCCCCCGTGAGCTTCTGGCGATCCAGAGCCATTTTCAACTGCTGTTCGCTGATAACTCCGGCCTCTACCAGCAGCTCCCCCAGCATCTTTTTTCCTTTTCTGTTTTCCATCCTTCAATCAACTCTCCTCGCGCAGAACGCAATACATAGTTCCACTTTTTTCTTATTTTTTCTTAGTTCCATTTTTTTTAGAAAATTCCTTCTTCCGGAGAGAAATTTTACTGGTTTTCTACCTGCTTCGCCAGCACGGAGGCCATTATTTCCACCGGAGCTTCCCTTCCCGTCCAGAGAGTAAAAGCCGCGGCCCCCTGATAGAGGAGCATTCCCAGCCCATTTACCGCCTGCAGCCCTCGACGGCGACATTCCTGCAAAAGGGGAGTCATAGGCGGGTTGTACACCATGTCGTAAACAACCAACTCCCCGGGAAGCTGTTCCAGCGGCAACGGCAGTTCGGCGGTAAAACCTTCCATGCCAGCCGGAGTGGCATTAACCAGCAGATTCGCACCCTGGAAAACTTTTTCCTCGTCTTCGGGGGGAAGAGGAAAAGCAGTCAGCTCTCCCTGCCACCCCCTCTCCCGCAAGCGGGGTGCAAGGAGTTCACAGAGGGCCCTCCCCCGCGCGGGGTTGCGGTTGAGAACGACGATTGCCGCTGCTCCGGCTAAAGCTAGGGCAACCACCGCCGCCCGAGCCGCTCCCCCCGCCCCCAAAATTACAACTTTTTTCCCGATCGGCACAAAGCCGAGGTCTTCTTTGAGGGAACGCAAGAACCCGTCCACATCGGTGTTGTACCCTTTAAGACCGGCAGGAGTTCTCACGATAGTGTTCACCGCTCCGGTAAGCTCCGCTCCTACATCCAGTTCGGCCAGATAGGGGATAACCGCTTCTTTGTGAGGAATGGTGACGTTGGCTCCCACAAAACCAAGGGCCTCAAGTCCGCGCACCGCCTCGCCAATTTTTTCCGGTGCCACTGGGAGAGGAATATAGCAGTAATTCAATCTTAGGTGACGAAAAGCCGCATTGTGCATTAGAGGCGAAAGAGAATGGCTTACCGGCCAGCCGATAATCCCCACAACCCTGGTTTTTCCGTCAATCTCCATCTATCACCCCTCCTCTAGCCGATTCAGACGGCGCCAGATGAACTTCTCCAGCCGCCGGTTTATCCTGGTGCCGACAAACTCTTTGCCGGGCAAGGGTTTTACTAGGATGGTAACCATTCCCAGCCGTTTGCCGCCGTAGACATCGGTGAGGAGTTGATCTCCGATTACCGCCGTCTGCCGGGGCTCCGTCCCCAGTATTTGCAAAGCCCGGATAAAGGGCCTCCGCCCCGGTTTAGCTGCCCGGAAAACACAGGGTACGCCAAGGGAAAAGGCAGCTCCTTCTACCCTTCGGCGGCCGCTGTTGGAAACTAGGCACACTCTAAGCCCGGCTTCTTCGATCTGCCGCAGCCATTTTAGAACCTGCGGAGGAAAATTCTGGGCTCCCTTCGCCAAAAGGGTGTTGTCCAGGTCAAGAATGATCGCCTCTATCCCTTTTTCCCGGAGAAAAGCCGGCTCAATTTCCCATACTGCAGAAAAAATATAGGCCGGCCGGAACTTTTCCCACACGTTTCCCATTGCATCACCCACAAAAGCTTACTTGGCCATCCCATCAATGTCGAAAACGAAATCGGGATAAAGGAAAAGAGGACAGGCCTCCTCCAACAAAGATATTTTTTCACCACTTTTCCGCCGTCTCTTCTTCGCCGGGTTTGCCAAGATCAATATACACGGCTCCCTGCGCCCGCTGCCGCACCATCTCCAGGAGATCCTTTCCCCCGTGAAGAAGGGACAGATTGAGCTGGACGTACTTTCCCCGGGGTTTTTCTTCTATTTCCGCCATCAGCCGGTGCCATTCCCCATCCCTCACCTTTTCCAGAGGTATCCCGTCTTTCCCCCGGTGAACAACATGGCCGGCTGAGGTAAGAACCACTATGTCGGCAAATTTCACTTCCCACGGTTTGCCGGTAAAACTGCTGTAAATCTGAAGGCCTTCAGGTAACAAGGCCACCCGGTAAACAAAAGGCAGGAAGGGAGAAAATTTGTTCGTGGGCCGGGGCCAGAAAAGGTATATGTTGAAGAAAAACACCCCCAGGAGCAAAAGAATACCGATCAGGCAAAGAAGTTTGTTCAGCAGGTTTGTTTCCGGATTCATTATGGTGTAAAGCTTCCAGTTTAAGGTGAAAATAAGGGACCAGGTAATGGTCTTGACAAAAATAACCATAAAGGCAAAAAGTTTTACCCTGCTGTCACTTTTAAAAAGCAGTGCCCTGTCGCCTTCCACTTTTCTGCCTCCGATCTTACTCTGAACCACGCATTTATTTCACAATAAGAACTGACACCCGGGCATGATGAGAAACCCGGTCGCTCACACTTCCAAGAAGATACCCTTTGATAGCCCCCAGTCCCCGGGTTCCTATTACAATCATGTCATACTTGTCTTCCTCTGCCCTCCGGCAAATCATGTCAGCCGGATGGCCAAAGTCAATTAAACTGCTTACCGAAACCCTTCCCTGGTATTTTTCCACGTAGCGAGCAAGAAGGTTTTGCCCCTGTTTTTCCATTTCGTCGAGAAGATTCTGGAAAAAGTCAGGCGGAATATCCACTACCATGTAGCGGCTGGGCGGGAAAATAACATGGTAGAAGGTCACCCTGGCATTAAACTTTTCCGCTATCTCCACCGCCTTCTCCGCCGCCAGGTCAGCGTGAGAAGAGCCATCCACCGGTACTAAAATTTTACTAATCATAGTCATCCCTCCCTTTGCGGAGAAGGATTTTCTCCCTCCAAGTCGAAAAATGTTACTTGACTTGATTATAACCTACATGAGGAAGGGAGAACAATGCCAATTAAGGAAAAAGCCAAAAAGGAACCTGTTGTCATAAAAGGAACGGTAAAAGGATTGATAATCTAC
>JASUSC010000050.1 GCA_030446285.1 Eubacteriales bacterium
GATCTGGCGGCTGCCCGGTTTTACCAAAGGCAACCCCTCACGACAGAGGGGGCATTCCGCCGCATCGTAGGAAGGAATTTCCATGGTGAGGAGGGCGCGCAGGGGAACGCCGAAGTCGACCTTGCCGCCGCTCCGGTCCACCAGTACCCCCACGCCCACCACTTGGGCCCCCTTTTCTCTTACCACTTCCATAACTTCCCGCACCGAACCGCCCGTGGTAACCACGTCTTCGCAGACCAGCACCCGCGTGCCGGGCTCTAAGGTAAAACCCCGCCGTAGGGTCATCACTCCCTGCTCCCGCTCGGCAAAAAAGGCGCGCGTTCCTAAAGCCCGTCCCACCTCGTGGGCGACGATAATGCCGCCCATAGCCGGGCCGATAACGGCTTCCACCCCCGCATCTTTAAATCCTTCCGCCAAAGCCGCCCCTAGCTTTTCCGCATAATGGGGGTACTGAAGAACCCGGGCGCACTGCATGTAGCGGTTGCTGTGCCGGCCGGAAGTAAGGAGAAAATGGCCTTCCAGCAGTGCCCCCGACTCGAGAAACATGTTCAGTATTTCTTCCTGACTCAGCATAAACCCGCCTCCATTTCCGCAAGGATTTTTTCCGCCGCCGCCGCCGGATCCGGCGCCGCCGTGATGGGTCGGCCTATCACTAAGCAGGAAGCCCCGGCGCGCACGGCCTCGGCAGGAGTGGTAAACCGTTTCTGGTCACCCGCCGCAGCCCAGGTGGGCCGCACTCCCGGCGTGACGATGAGAAAATCAGGACCGCATTCTCGGCGGATAGCCGCCACCTCTAAGGGAGACGCCACCACGCCGTCCAAGCCGGCCTCCTTCGCCAGGAGGGCCCAGCGCACCACCTGTTCCTCCACCGTCCGATCTATCCCCACCTCTTCCGCCAGTACCTGCTGGTTGATGCTGGTGAGGACGGTGACGGCAATAACCCGGGGCGGAGTAACTCCCGTCTTTGCCGCCGCTTCCCGACTCATTTCCAGGGCCGCCCGCATCATTTCCCGGCCGCCGGCAGCGTGGACGTTAAACATGGCCACTCCCAAACGGGCAATAACCGCCGCCGCTTTCCCCACCGTGTTGGGGATATCGTGCAACTTCAGGTCCAGGAATATTTTTCCGCCCCGGCGCTGCAGTTCCTCCACTATTGCCGGGCCGGTGCTGTAGTAGAGTTCCATCCCCACTTTAAAATACCCGACCGAACCGGCCAGCTTCTCCGCCAGGGTCAACCCTTCACCCATGCTGGCCACGTCCAGCGCCACAATCAACCTCTCTCTTATTTCCATCATCTTTTCCTCCCATCTACTTCCAGGCCGCACCGATAAGTTCTTTAATGTCAGTTATTCCTTCCTCCCGGCAGTAGGCTTCCAGACCTTCGATAATATCCAACGTCGCCCGGGGGTTAACAAAATTGGCCGTCCCCACGGCCACCGCCGTGGCCCCGGCGAGAATGAATTCTAAAGCGTCGGCCGCCGTCATTATCCCCCCCATGCCTACGATGGGCAGGTCCACCGCCTGCGCCACCTGCCAGACGCAGCGCACCGCCACGGGTTTTATGGCCGGCCCGGAAAGGCCGCCCATCACGTTGCCCAGAGCCGGCCGGCGCGTGCGGATGTCGATGGCCATCCCCAGTAAGGTGTTGATCAGGGAAAGAGCATCGGCCCCGGCTGTTGCCGCCGCTTCCGCTATGGCAACAATATCGGTAACGTTGGGAGACAACTTGACAATGACGGGTTTTGGAGTCGCCGCCCGCACGGCAGCCACCACCTCCCGCACCATGGCGGGATCGGTACCAAAGGCCATTCCCCCTTTTTTCACATTGGGGCAGGAGATGTTGACCTCTAACCCTGCCACCCCTTCTACATTCAATTTCTCCGCCAGGAGGCCGTACTCCTCCACCGTGTTGCCGGCGATGTTAACGATAACCGGCACGTCGTACTGGCGGTAAAAGGGCAGGTGTTCGTGGAGGAAAACCTCTACACCGGGGTTCATAAGCCCGATGCAGTTGAGGATCCCGGCCGGCGTCTCCCAGATGCGGGGAGTGGGGTTGCCTTGCCGCGGTTCCAGGGTGGTGCCTTTTACCACTACCGCTCCTAACCTGTTCAGGTCCACGTAAGGGGCGTATTCCGGCCCGCCGAAGGTGCCGGAAGCCACCGTCACCGGGTTTTTCATCTCGATACCGCCGAGGTTAACCTTTAAATTTACCTGCGCCGTCAATCCAGCAGCACCTCCCCAGCCGGAAACACCGGCCCGTCGCTGCACACCTTGCGGTAGGTGAAAGGTGCCTCCGCCGTCCGCACCTTGCAGACGCAGGCGAGGCACGCCCCCACTCCGCAGCCCATGCGCTCTTCCAGGGAGAGTTCCCCGGGAACGCTCAGCTCAGCCATGAGTTGCTGCACCGCCCGCAGCATGGGTACCGGGCCGCAGGCATAAAAGAAGTCCGGCCGAAAGGGGCCTATCTCCTGCCGCACTAAGTCCGTCACCCGGCCGGCAAAACCGGCACTCCCGTCGTCGGTGGCCAAAACCAGTTCTCCGCCACGAATCATTTTTTCCGGCTGCAAGGCCTGGAGATGAGAGTGGTTCGCCGCCCCTAAGAAAAACTTCACTTCTGCTCCCCGGTCGACGAGTTCCGCCACCAGAGGAAAAAGGGGGGCGGCCCCAATCCCGCCGCCGATGACCGCCACCCTTTTCCCCTTCTCCACTAGGGTAAAGCCCCGTCCGAGGGGACCCATTAGATCCAGTTCTGCTCCCTCGCAAACGCTGGAGAGGAGTTTCGTCCCCCGACCCACCACCCGGTAAAGGAGGCCGATCCGCCCCTTCTCCCGCTCGATCCGGGCTAAACTGATGGGCCGGCGGAGGAGGGGATCCATGCTTTCCTTTTCTCCTACCCGCACGTGAACGAACTGGCCGGGGACGGCTGCCGCTGCCACAGCCGGACTTTCTATTTCCAGCCAGTAGTAGCCGCAACCCCTTTCCTCACGGGCGCGAACCTTTCCTTTCTCCAAGTACAACTCTTTTCGCCTCCTCAATTAGTAGGCCTTCAGGTATTCCTGCAGAGGCACTAAGTGGAACTCCCGCCCCTCCTTCAGGCTGCGCATAACCTCTAAGAGAACGCGGGTGGTATCGAGGCTGGTCAGACAGGGCACCCCTAATTCCACCGCCGCCCGCCGAATTTTGAAACCGTCCCGCTCCGGCGTCTTCCCCCGGGTGAGAGTATTGATGACCATGGCGATTTTGTCTTCTCGGATCAAGTCCAGGATATGGGGCGACCCCTCCCTTATTTTATTGACCTTCTCTACCTCTAAACCGCGCTCGCGGAGGAATTTGGCCGTCCCGCAGGTGGCGAGGATCTTAAAACCGAGTTCAGCAAACCCTTTCACCAAGGGCAGGGCTTCTTCTTTATCTTTGTCAGCGATGGTGACGAGGATGTTCCCTTTCTTGGGAATGGCGTTGCCGGCTGCCACTAAGGCCTTGTACATGGCCATGGCGTAGTCGGAATCCACTCCCATCACTTCTCCGGTGGACTTCATCTCCGGTCCTAAGGAAGTATCCACCTGGTGCAGCTTGCTAAAGGAGAAGACCGGAGCTTTCACCGCATAGTAGCCGGGGGCAGGAAGGAGTCCTCCCTGGTAACCCAGCTCGCGCAGGGTCTTCCCTAAGATGATTTTGGTGGCCACGTTAACCATGGGAACGCCGGTTACTTTGCTCAAATAAGGCACGGTGCGGCTGGAACGGGGGTTAACCTCCAGCACGTAGACTTTCCCTTCGTGGATAACGTACTGGATGTTGATCAAACCTTTTACCCGCAAAGCCCGGGCCAGCCGGGTGGTGTAGTCGATTACCGCCTCCGTCTGCTCCGGGGTGAGGCTGCGAGCAGGATAGACGGCAATGCTGTCCCCGGAATGGACCCCGGCCCGTTCGATGTGCTCCATAATGCCGGGGATAAGGACATCCTCGCCGTCGCTGATGGCGTCAACCTCCACTTCGATGCCGGCCATGTATTTATCCACCAGCACCGGGTGGTCCTGGGAAACTTCCACCGCCCAACGCATGTATTCCCGCAGCTCTTTTTCGTTGTAAACTATCTCCATAGCCCGGCCACCCAAAACGTAGGAGGGACGCACCAGCACCGGGTAACCGATCTCCTCCGCAATGGCCACCGCTCCTTCCACCGTGGTGGCCGTCTTGCCGGGGGGACGCGGAATGCCTAACTGACCCAGCAGGTGGTCGAACTTATCCCGGTCCTCGGCCATGTCAATGGCTTCCACATCGGTCCCTAAGATTTTCACCCCTGCCTTGGCCAAGGGGCCGGCCAGATTGATGGCCGTCTGCCCGCCGAACTGAACAATTACCCCATCCGGCTGCTCGTGTTCCAGCATGTTGAGGACATCTTCCGGTACTAAAGGCTCGAAATAGAGACGGTCGGAAGTGTCAAAGTCAGTACTGACCGTCTCGGGATTGTTGTTGATGATGATGGAACGCACTCCGGCTTCTTTCAAAGCCCAGACAGAATGGACAGAACAGTAGTCGAACTCGATTCCCTGGCCGATGCGAATGGGGCCAGAACCCAGTACCACCACCTTTTTCCCTGCTTCGGGCGGCGCTTCGTCTTCCGCCTCGTAGGTGGAGTAGTAGTAGGGAGTTACCGCTTCAAACTCGGCCGCACAGGTGTCGACCATCTTGTATACAGGGGTGACACCGGCTTCCTTCCGCTTTTCCCGCACCGTTTTCTCGTCCAGACCAGTAAGTTCGGCCAGGTAATTGTCGGGGAAGCCCATGGTTTTGGCACGACGGAACAGCGCCGGCGTAAGGCATGCCGCCCCCTCCAGCCGGGCCCGGGCCCGTACCTCTTTTTCAAAGTCGACGATGTTCTTGATTTTGGTCAGGAACCAGGGGTCGATACCGGTAATCTCGTGAATTCTTTCCACCGTCATTCCCCGGCGCAGGGCTTCCGCCACGGCGAAAATCCGCTGGTCGTCGGCACTGGCTAACTTTTCCTCCAGCACCTGCTGGGGCACCGTCTCCGATCCTTTCAACCGCAGAGCGTGCAACCCAATCTCCAGAGAGCGGACGGCCTTCATCAGGGCCGCCTCAAAGGTGCGGTCGATGGCCATGACCTCGCCCGTAGCCTTCATCTGGGTGCCCAGACGCCGGTCGGCAAAGGCGAACTTGTCGAAGGGCCAGCGCGGTATTTTCACCACCACGTAGTCTAAAGCCGGTTCAAAACAGGCGTAAGTTTTTCCGGTTACGGCGTTAATAATCTCATCTAAGGTAAGGCCGATGGCAATCTTGGCCGCCACCTTGGCGATGGGATAACCGGTGGCTTTGGACGCTAAGGCTGAAGAGCGGGAAACCCGCGGGTTTACCTCGATGACGTAGTATTGAAAACTCTTGGGATCCAAGGCAAACTGAACGTTACAGCCTCCCTCCACTCCCAGAGCCCGGATGATTCTCAGCGCCGCGGCCCGCAGCATCTGATATTCCCGGTCGGACAAAGTCTGGGAAGGAGCTACCACGATACTGTCGCCGGTGTGAATCCCCACCGGATCGATGTTTTCCATGTTACAGATGGTAATGCAGTTGTCGTTGCTGTCCCGCATCACCTCATACTCAATTTCTTTCCACCCGGCTACGCTGCGCTCAATCAGCACCTGGTTGATCAGGCTGAGTTTGAGCCCCTTGGTAGCAATCTCCCGCAGCATGGCCTCGTTGTAAGCAATGCCGCCACCCGTACCCCCCAAGGTGTAAGCCGGGCGGACGATAACAGGATACCCTATCTCCCCGGCAAAATTGACCGCATCTTCCACCGTCTCCACGATGACGCTCTCCGGAACGGGCTCCCCGATTTCCTGCATCATCTTTTTAAACAGTTCCCGGTCTTCCGCCTTCTTAATGGTTTCCAGCGGAGTTCCTAAGAGTTGAACTCCTTCCTCTTCCAGTACTCCCATGTTGGCCAGTTCCACGGCGATGTTAAGACCCACCTGTCCTCCCAGCGTAGGCAGAAGGCCGTCCGGCTTCTCCTGGCGGATAACTTGGGCCACAAACTCGGGAGTCAGCGGTTCAATATAAACCCGGTCGGCGATGTTGGCGTCGGTCATAATAGTGGCCGGGTTGCTGTTGACCAGAACCACCTCTAAACCTTCTTCCTTCAGGGCCCGGCAGGCCTGCGTACCGGCGTAGTCGAACTCCGCCGCCTGGCCGATGATAATGGGCCCGGAACCGATCACCATAACCTTTTTTATTCCCGGTTTTTTCGGCATTACCGGCCACCTCCTTCCCGTTCCATCATTTCAATAAAGCGGTCGAACAAATAGGCCGAATCCCAGGGCCCAGGGGCCGCCTCCGGATGATATTGGACGGAGAAGAGAGGCAGCTCCCGGTGCATGAGACCCTCCACCGAACCGTCGTTTAAATTGCGGTGGGTGACGATAACGTCATCCGGCAAGGTCCGGTCATCCACTACAAACCCGTGGTTCTGAGAGGTAATGTAGACCTTGCCAGTCAGGTAGTCCTTTACCGGGTGATTGGAACCGCGGTGGCCGAACTTGAGTTTATAAGTAGCGGCTCCTAAAGCTATCCCGATAATCTGATGACCTAAACAAATACCGAAGATAGGCTTTTTCCCAATAAGCCGGCGCACCGTCTCCACGGCGTAGGGCACCTGCTGCGGGTCACCAGGACCGTTGGAGAGCATAATCCCGTCGGGCTCTAAAGCCAGGATTTCTTCCGCAGTGGTGTAGGCCGGCACTACCGTGACATCACAGCCGCGCCGGTGCAGCTCCCGGGCGATGTTCAGTTTGGCGCCGAAGTCCATGAGAACCACCCGGAAACGGCCCCCCTCCAGGCGGTAGCTCTCCTTTATCGTCACTTCCGCAACCAGGTCCTGACTGCTGATATCAGGCACCGCCTGCACTTTCTCCATCAGTTCCTGCGGCGAAAGGTCCTCGGTGGTAATTATCCCCCGCATGGCGCCGTGAATGCGGATACGCCGCGTCAACGCCCGGGTATCGATGCCGGCAATGCCGACGATACCGTTTTCCTCCAAATATTCGGCAATGGTTTGCCGTGCCCGCCAGTTACTGGGCTCCTGACAGAACTCCCGCACCACAAATCCCCGCACAAAAGGGCGGCGGGACTCAAAGTCGTCGTCGTTGATTCCGTAGTTGCCGATGAGGGGATAGGTCATGGTGACGATCTGACCACAATAAGAAGGGTCGGTGAGGATCTCCTGATAACCGGTCATCCCGGTATTGAAGACGACCTCCCCGGCCCTCTCTCCTTTTGCGCCAAAGGCTATCCCTTCGAAAATTGTCCCGTCTTCTAGCGCCAGTTTAGCCCGCATCTCCTCAACCTCCGCTATTTTCGTCTTACATAATTATACACTCTATTTCATATTTATACAATCCTGCCTTCTATCATTATAATCCGTCCGCCCTTAATTGTTACTTTTGGCCAACCTTTCAACTTCCAGCCGCGGAATGGGGTGTTGCGGCCGCGGGAGTAGAACTTTTCAGGGTCCACTACCTTTTCCGCTTCCGGATCAATAATGGTGATGTCGGCTGTTGTTCCCGGAACAAGGGTTCCACCCGGTACTTTGAGAATCCGGGCCGGGTTGACGCTCATTTTTTCCACTAATTGTTCCCAGGTGAGCACTCCCTCCCGGACCAGGCCCGCCATGAGAGGGAGGGCCGTCTCCAGCCCCACCATACCAAAGGGCGCATAATTATACTCCCGTTTCTTCTCCTCCGGGGCATGGGGAGCGTGGTCGGTGGCAATAACGTCGATGGTACCGTCGGCCAAGGCCTTCCGCAGAGCCCGTACATCCGCCTCCGTCCTGAGCGGCGGGTTAACCTTGGTGTCCGGGTCGTACTCCTGCACCGCTGCGTCGGTCAGGTACAAGTGGTGAGGCGTAACCTCGGCCGTCACTTGTACCCCCCTAGCCTTGGCCGCCCGGATCAGGTCCACCGACCGGGCAGTGCTGACGTGGGCGATGTGGAGCCGGGCGCCGGTAACCTCGGCTAAAATCAAGTCTCGCGCCACCATTACCTCCTCTGCTGCCGCCGGCATTCCCCTCAGACCCAGCACCGTCGACCAGTACCCCTCATGCATTACCCCTTCCGCCGCCAAGTTGGGATCTTCGCAGTGACTGATGACAGGCAGGTCGAAGGCCCGGCTGTACTCCATGGCCAAGCGCATTATTCGAGCGTCAGCCACCGGCCGGCCGTCATCGGACACAGCCACCGCCCCCGCCTCTTTCATCTGACCCATCTCCGCCAGTTCGCGGCCTTCCTGGCCCTTGGTGATGGCCCCGATGGGATAAACCCGGCAGAACCCAGCGGCTTCTGCCCGACGGAGGATGTATTCCACCACCGTGGGCTGGTCGCACACGGGATTGGTGTTGGGCATACAGGCCACCGCCGTAAACCCTCCCGCCGCTGCAGCCGCCGTCCCCGTGGCGATAGTCTCCTTGTATTCGTAGCCCGGCTCCCGCAGGTGAACGTGCATGTCGATGAGCCCTGGCACAACCAGACAACCGTCCGCCTTTATCTCTTCCGCTCCCGCCGGCCGGCGAATTTTTTTCTCAACCGCAGCTACCTTCTCGCCTTGGATCAGCACATCGGCTTTTTCTTTTATTCCCGCCGCCGGGTCGATGACCGTCCCGCCTTTAATGAGCAGCCTCAACTCCGCCACCTCCTCCCGCCAGCAAGTAGAGGAGAGCCATGCGCACGGCCACACCGTTGGTTACCTGCCGCTCCACTAAGGAGTTGGGAGCATCGGCCACATCGTCGGCAATTTCCACTCCCCGGTTCATAGGCCCTGGATGCATGACCAGCACGCCCGGCGCCGCCTTTTTCAATCTCTCCCGGTTTATCCCCCAGTAGCGGGCGTACTCCCGCACTCCGGGGAAAAGACCTTTCTGTTGGCGCTCCAGTTGCAAACGCAACACCATGACTACATCGGCTCCTTCCAGGGCCCGATCCAGGTCGGTGTAAACCTCCGCCCCGCAGGTCTCGAGAGCCGGCGGCAGGAGAGTAGGCGGCCCGCACAACCGCACCTTGGCCCCCATTTTGGTCAGACCATACAGGTTGGACCTGGCCACCCGGCTGTGGGCAATGTCGCCCACGATGGTTACCGTCAAACCTTCCAAGCGGCCTTTCTCCTCCCGGATGGTGAACATATCCAGCAAAGCCTGAGTCGGATGCTCGTTGGCACCGTCGCCGGCGTTTATCACCGCCGCCCTTAAGTGGCGGGCCAAAAAGTGGGGCGCTCCTGCCGCACTGTGGCGGATAACCACCACGTCGCTGCCCATGGCCTGCAGAGTGCGGACCGTATCCAGCAGGGACTCTCCCTTAACCACGCTGCTGGTGGAAGTGCTGATGTTGATAGTGTCGGCGCTCATGTATTTCCCGGCCAGTTCAAAGGAGGTACGCGTCCTGGTGCTGGGTTCGTAAAAGAGGTTGATCACCGTTTTCCCCCGTAGAGTAGGCACCTTCTTAATGGTCCGCGTGAGGATATCCTTCATGGGCACCGCCGTATCCAGCACCATCCGGATCTCATCGGCGGTAAGATCCTTGATTCCCAGCAGGTCTTTGCGCCGCCAGTCCATTGCTCTCCCCCCTTCTGCCATAAAAAAAGCCCCACCGTTGCACCGGCAGGGCGGAAGGCCCGGAACCTCACCGCCCTTACCGGCATCGCCGTACCGGTTTCAAGGGCTAACTCTTCCGTTCCAGTATCACCACTTCTTCTTTTGTCACTTTATCCACATCCTTCAAAAGGACCGAAACTATCTCCCGGCTGGAAGTAGGAACGTTTTTCCCGACGTAGTCCGCCCGGATGGGTAGCTCCCGGTGTCCCCGGTCTACCAGGACCGCCAATTGGATGGCCCGAGGACGTCCTAAATCCATCAAAGCGTCCATGGCCGCCCGGATGGTGCGGCCGGTATAAAGAACGTCATCTACTAAGACAATTTTTTTATTATCGATGCTAAAAGGGATTTCAGTAGCATGAACCACCGGCTGTACAGCTAAAGTGGTAATGTCATCGCGGTAGAGAGTTATGTCCAAAACCCCAATGGGAACAGATACTCCTTCAAAATCCTGGATGCAAGCAGCTATCCGGCGGGCCAGAGGCACTCCCCGGCGCATAATGCCGATGAGAGCTAAATCCTCCGTGCCCCGGTTCCGCTCCACGATCTCGTGGGCAATGCGAGTGAGAGCCCTACGGATTGCATCTTCATCCATGATGGTCGCTTTAACCTGCCAGCCGGCTTTCATTAGCAAGCCCCCTTTTGCTCACTAAAAAAGCCTGCTCCCGTCACTAGTAAGGGCAAGCAGGCACACTTCTACCCCTTTATATCCACCTTACTAGCCTCACCGGGCTAATTTAAAGGTGTCCTAGAATTTCCTCCTATAGTCTATCAAAGGGACCTCCCCGTGTCAATACAATTTCCCAGCGGTGCTTCTCCTTACCTGCACTTTATCTCCATTTTTCCCTTTCAGAAGACAAATTATGCCGCAACCCGTTTCCTCCCTTTCCCTCCGCCTCGCCACCTCCCCTCCGCCAGCTTTTTCCCCTTACAAAAAACATCTCCGGGTCTCTCCCCGAGATATTGCTACTTCCGCTCCCCTGCATGTTCTACTTCCAATTCCTACCAGCGCAAATTTACAGCTTGATTATCCAAAAAATCGGGCCCATACCCCAAGACGGAAGAGAAAATTTTGTCTTTTCTCCGGCCTGAAAGATACCAACAAGGAGCAGGAAAAGAAAGGAAAATGAAGAATATTTAAAAAAAGTGGGAGTATCCTTCTTACTTGCATTCCTTATTTCCCGGGGAGGTAGATTCCAGATGGGCTTTGGCTTTCGCAAAAGCCTCAACTTAGGCGGGGGCTTTCGCCTCAACTTCAGCAAAAGCGGAATCGGTATTAGTGCCGGTTTTAAAGGTTTTCGAGTAGGAATAGGCCCGGGCGGAGCCAGGGTAAGAGCCAGTATCCCCGGGACCGGGTTGTATTACGAAGAACGCTTGGCAACGAACCGCAGTAAGGCGGCAAACGCCAGGGTCACCTCTACGGCAGACCTGCCTCCTCTCGATTTAACCGAACCCCGCCAGATTGAACTTGGCTTCTGGCAGAAACTCTTCACCCCACCGGAAGAACTATCCTTTGTCGAAGGTATTAACCTGCTGCTGAAAAACCAACGGGAGGATGCCCTCGCTCCCTTCCGCCAGGCCGTGGCCAAAAAACCCGATTTTGCCGATGCCCACTTCTGCTTGGCCCTCATCACCAGCGGGTCCGAACAGCTCGAGGCTATCTCCGCCGTTTTAGAGCACCGGGAAAACTACCGCCGCCATTTTCAGAAATACAGGATTACCTTAGGAGCCGAAATCTCCATTACCGGCGAACTAAAACTGCTGATATATAACGACGACCGGGGCCTTATCCTTTTAGCAGCGGAAATCTTCCAGGAACACGACCTTCTCGACCGGGCCATCGAACTTCTTACCAGCTCCCCTTGGTCTGACGACCCTGCCATAATTCTCTCCTTAGGCGAACTGTACTTCGACGCCGGCCGCTACGAAGACTCCGTGCGTACCCTGCAGCAGTTAGTTGACCACGACGCAATAGGGGCCACCGCTCTCCTCTACCAGGGCCTTGCCTTCCGGGCCATGGGTCACCCGGAAGCGGCGGCGGAAGTCTTGAAAAAAGTGCTCCGCCGGAAAAAAGGCCGCAGCCGGGAACTGCTCCTGGCGGCAAGATACCAACTGGCTTTGACGTACGAAATGACCGGCGATACTAAAAAAGCCCGCAAAGAGTACGAAAAAATCCTCACCGAAGAGTTAGACTACCGGGATGTGCGGGAAAAACTCAAACAACTGAGCGGAGAAAAATAAAGCGGGGCAAAACAAATGGACCGGTCAAAACCTCATATGGTATAATTTGTCTAAGCAACCGTCAAAAACCCTCTGGCCGGGCATAACATCTGAGCCTAGTAAATATACTTTGATAAGGAGAGTTAATTTATGGAAGATTTGCTTAAGCAAATTTTACTCGGCATTAATTCAATGGACAAAAGGCTGCAAAATTTAGAATCCGACGTATCTGGCTTAAAAACCGACGTATCCGCTTTAAAAACCGACGTATCCACTTTAAAAACCGACGTATCCACCTTGAAAACCGATGTTGCCCACTTAAAAGCCGACGTTTCTACGTTAAAAGCCGACGTAGCCGTCCTGAAAACGGAAGTAAACCGCCTCTCCAACCGTATGGACGCTGTCTACGAGCAGGTCGCAGGCCTCACAGAATTCCGCGCCGAAGTCAGCCAGAAACTCAACGAAATCGCCGCCAATCAGGAAATCCTGGCCGAAATAACCGGCAGGCACGAAGTCCACATCAAACGCCTCCAGCGGCAAATAGTTTGAGATTGCCTTAGCTTTGCTAATGATTCCTAAAAAACAGGCCCTCTGGTTTAAAACAGAGGGCAATTTTTATAATAGCTGCTTCCTAACTGGGAAAAAATGAAAATTATGAGCCAGCCAGCCCAACTCTTTTGTTCTTATAATAACCCCTCTTTCGCATCCTCACCCACTTTTTTGCAAATTAAACAACCCCAGCAATCCTGCCAGAGTTTCAATTGAGCTCACTAAGTACCGTCAAGAAAACTGCCAGCCCAAACAAGCCTACCATTACAAGCAAATGGCTGAACCAGAAGTGGCCATAAATAGCAAAGGCTCGCTTCAAAAAATCTGGCGATAAAACATTAGTCCTGGGAACCCGCTCTTCCAAGTACCGAACACGTTCTTCCAGCGTTCTTAATTTTTCCATGATTATCTCCCTTTCTATTTCCCGCGAAAAATTTTCCATCTCATTTCACCTTCCTTTCCAAAAACAGCAAGTTATTGAAAATGAATTGTCACTCTCTCCCCAGGCGAGATGCCAGTTCTCCCAGCACAACACTGTACTGTTGTGCCAAATACAGGGAAGCTAACAGAGGGTAAGCAGGGTGTTCAAGCCCTTTCTTTTCAAGGATGTCAATCAGCCGCTTTAAGTTCTCTTCGTCTTCCTTCACGGCCTCGGCACCATCTTCCCACTGCCAAAAAAGGATTTGGGTGACAAACTGCAGAGCTGTGTAGGCGATCACAAAGGGTGGTACCTTGTTCAACTGGCGAAAAAGCTCTCTTACAATGGATTCGTAAGCCTCTCGATAACGGATAATAAAAGCGGGACTGTTGGCAAGGCCTTGCAGCACCATCCGCCGCAATGCGTCCGCCTCTTCCCATGTCATATTCTCCTCTTTTCCCCTGGCAAATTGGCTGTCATGGCTGGAAAAAGAGCGGTAATAATGAGGCTCTTTCCTGTTTTTGCCGATAAAATAACCAAAACCAATCAACACTAGGGCTATCAGAATGGCTTCCATCCTCTCCCTCCTTTCTTTTTTGCCTTTCCCCCTCTTTCCTGGGACTTAAACTTGTTGCCTTAAATGATACAAAAAAAGAGTGACAAAAAGTGTCATCTTTCGCTTAGACAAAAAAATTGCCGGAAAAAAGTCAACGGGCAAAAAGCGACTTTCCCAATACAAGCCTCATCCTCCTTTGTTGCTTTTCAGTCAAGCGGCGCCATACTCTAACTTAGCTACTGCTATCACTTCTTGTTAAACTGTTCCCGCCAAGCCCCATAATTCTAATTCGGCTCAAAGTTTTGAGCAGAAGCAGAAACCCGGTGCTGCCAGCCAGAATGGAGAAAAAGCTGTTAGACATAGCAAAAGGCCCTGAATCCGCCAGTTGGCGGTGTTCAGGGCCCCATTCATTGGCCCGTGCGCCATACGCTACAGCCCTCTCTAATCGGACCATTTGCCTCCCGGTACTATGCCCTCTGCTGACTCCTGCCAGTTCAGCAGTGCCTCCCCACGAGCTCTCCGCAGCTTATCTGGCAGGCCTCCCTGGGTAAGAGCGCAAACCTCCCTGCGCCCGCCCCATTTACTCCGCCGTCCTTATGTCTGCCCGGGATTTCGCTGGGTTCTGCCAGCTCATCCAAACGGCCTGTCCTCGTATGGGGTTCTTGTCCATCGGGCCGTGACTTTGTCGCCGGCTTCCTGCAAACTCCACCTCGCTTCTGACCAACCTTCCTTTTTGGAAACAAGAATGTGCTGTTAAGCCTTTAGGTTCCCCACCGGCGAGCTTACGCCTGTACTGAGTACCTAAATCCTTTGGGTAGAATTTTGTAGTTAATTTTCTAATAATAACTGTTTTTCACCTAAGTAATAGCTGTAAGTCAGTAAGCAGTTACACTTTTCTTGAAATACCCAAATCCAGACTAACGCAACAAAAAGCTGCATTTGTTTGTCTGGAACTTTTGACAGTCTCCAATACTTCCCTTATTTTTCCTTAAAGAATGCATAGATACGACTAAAATCGAGCCCATTGATAAATTTGTTCTTATACTTCTCCGGTAAGTTGATGGTAGCGTCTTCCAAGTATTCGGACCTAACGCCATGTTTTTGAGAAAGATATGCTTCCATGAAAGCAGCCAGCTCATCACAAGCTTTTATTAGCTTCCCATCAAGGGGAGAATATTGATCCTGGTTAAAC
>JASUSC010000051.1 GCA_030446285.1 Eubacteriales bacterium
TCTTAAAGACCTTTACAAAATCGCTCACTTTACTGTAAAACACCCAAATAGGATTTGTTTCTGCATTTATCGAGCTGACATAAAGCGTTCCTGAAAGAGGTCCATTGCCTCGATTTCCCATATTATACCGTACAAGACGGGAGCATAGTGTCGCTGCAATAGATTGAAAAGCTAACTTTCCCTGGTTATTACATTTGCATTTAGAGTATAAAGCCCCCAGCACCCACAAATTCCGCTTCGTATAAAAATGGTGCACGTGAGTGATGCCGTGAGACACCTTCGGTTGCTCGGTATTATACCCCTCCGGCATGCGGTCGGTCGGGAACCAGTAAGGGATATCAAGGCTTTCTATCTTCTCGATAAGCGCCAGGTCAAAGGCGTCCGGCGTCTTTTCAAAGCGCTTCTTGCCCATGCTGTAGTTGATGAGCACGGGAACCTGCTTGGCCTGGCGGACGGTCTCGCCGATGGCCTTATCGTACTTCGTCACCCACGCCCGCTCCGCCGTCTTCTTGCTGAGGCTGGCCCCGCAGTGGGGACAGGGAAATTCGTCCCAGACCTTCCCCGCCTCCTTGTCCACCGCCGCCTCCCAGAACACCACCTCACCAGTGCAATTGGGGCAGATGAAGACGTCCGACCAGACGGTGTAGTTGATCCGCCCCCAGGGAAGATCCTCGCTCCCCTTTTTCTTAACCGGCAGTTCGTCTAATTCCGCTACGGCCCGCTCCAGTTGTTCCGCCGTGGGATTGTGCAGGGTGAGGTACATCCAGCCGCATTCGGCCTCCACTTCCGCCAGTATCCGCCGGGCTTCCCGGGCGAAGGCCTCCACATCCACCGGGGTGTTGTAGTTGTAAGCGATGAAGGTGGCGGCAGGAGACAGGTCGTTTAAGATTGCCCGCCGCGACCCTAACTTGGAGAAGGGCTTCCAGACCGTTTGCCCTCCTTCTTCCTCCGGCCTTAAAATGGTGCCGTCCTCTTCTACCCGGTAGCCCAGCGCCTCCACCGCTTTCTTGTTCCCGCACAAACCCGCCGCCACCCCGGTCATACCCGTGCCGCAAAAACCGTCGAAGACCAGGTCCCCCGGTTCGGTGTAGTGGAGAATGTAGCGCATGATGGCTTTGTGCGGTACTTTGGTGTGGTAGGAGTGAGCGTTGTAGATGGGGTCGTTTTTCCCCTCGCTCACGTCAGCGGCAAAGGGCTCGCGCCGGTAGTCGTCCTGCCCCGGGTTGTAAGGTTTGCCATAGTAGCGGAGGAAATCCGGCAGAAAAGGGTTGGGACAGGCGGTATAGTAGGGCGGGTCGGAGAGGCGGAGAATGTCTTCAACGCTTCCGTGGGGGAAACCCACCTCGTCCTTCCACAGCCGGAGCAGGTCTTTATCCGGTTCCCGCCGTGCCGCCCGTTTCATCCTCTCCGCCAGTTCCCGGAGCCGCTCCTCATCGCCCACCGGCCACTTTGTTAGGGATTTTAGCCGCGCCACTGCGTCCTCAACACTGGTGAAAGGCACACCGCCTAATTTTTCTTCCAGTTCCTCCAGCCCTTCCCGCAACCTGTCCAGAAAATATGCCCGCCGCTCCTCCTCGGAGGCAAAAGTAAGCCCTAAACACTCGACCTGTCTTTTCTCCTTCTCTCCTGTCCCGGCTTCTTGTCCGGCAAAAAGACCGTCCACAACCATCTTCCCCCTGCCTCTCTTTGTTTTCCGCCATTTTCAGTAACCAACACGGACGAATTCTCTAAAATTTGATTTACAAAAACTTACCCTTCACTCCACCAAAATCCTTACCGCCGCTGGATCCTTACCGGCCAGCAGTCTGTTCAAAAATTCATCAAACCGCCTCTTTATCTCTTCCGGCGTTGCTGGCGAACCTCCGGCCAGCAGCGCCTTTTTCAGTTCGGCAGTGCTGACTACCACCTTGGTAAGGCCAGCAAGGGCCTCTCGCACGGCTTGGATAAAATCCTCCCCTGGATCGGGGGGCAGCCGGCGTTGTTTAAGAAAGTCGGCAATTGCTGCCCGCGCTTCCGGTTTTAATAGCTCTAAATTCTGCTCGACGGTAGGGTCACTCAAGCATTCAAGGAGAAAAGCGGTCCAATCCTCCACGAGCTGGTCCAGTTCCCCGTCCATGGCTTCCAGTCGGCTGGCAGCAGGTATCTCTCCCCTCTCCACAACCGGCTGGAAATTGCAATGGGGGCATACGGGTTGCTCCCGCAGATCCTGTTCCGTGAGCTGGAAGCAGGACTTTAGCTCTGCCAGACGATTTTGATAGCTCTCCAGATCATGGGTAGAACGAAACTCAATGGAAGCCAGCCGCTGCAGAACCTGCAGCCTTCCATCCTGTATTAGCTCCCTCTTCTTTTTGTCCTCGCTCGCTCCTAACCGGGCCCGGCTGTGGAGTTCCCGGTAATGGGGGATGTACTTTTCTTTCAACCGCAACAACTGAGCACGAACTTCCTGCCGGAGAGCGGGCAAAACCCTGCCCTTTTCCCCGCCAAGCCTGTCCAATACCTGTTGCCGCACTCTGGTTACTTCTTCCACCCAGGGGTGGGGCTCGGGCAGAACCCGCACCGCTTGGGCCAAGTAACTCGCTTCCGGTTCCAACTCCCCGGCAAAATCCGCCAGGTCCTCCACCCGTCTTAAGATCTCTAAGTCGGCCCGACGTTCTTCAATTATTTCCGCGCTGTAACGGAGGTTCTTGAGCCTGCCAGCAGTGGAATATACCCGCAGCGATTCCACAAACTCCTGCAGGGCTCCCAAACGGTTGCGGTACTCTTCTTCCTGCCCTGCCAGAAGGTTCTGCCCCCAGAAGCGGAGGCCGTTCTGGAGCCGGTTACGGGCCTGCAGGATCCGCTCCAGCATCTCTTCCACCCTGACCTGGAGCTCCTGGACAGGTTCATTTTCTCCGGCCGCCACCTGCCGGGCCAAACCGGGAGCGAGGTCGAAAAAGCTGAAAAGCGCTTCCAGCGCCAGCAGATCCCATTCCCGCGGCCGCTCAACGTGCTTGAATCCTATCAGATCTTTCAGTTCGATGCTGAACAAGGCATCAAAGGAACCGGCATCTATTTTCCGGTTGCCCGCTACCTGCAGAACTATGTCCCCGCTGTAGACCAAGGCAGCTAAGAGAACCACCACCAGTTCCGGCTCCAGCCGGTACAGGTCAGGTGCCATGTACTCCAATCCGTTAACCACCTGGATCAGTTCGTCCCGCCGGAGAACTTCTTGCGGTCCTTTGTTTTGCAGCCGTTCAAGAATGTACCGCGCATAACGGGAACGCCGGGGCTGCAGACGATCACCGTCCAGAAGCTCCAGAGCTTCCAGCACAGCCATACCGTTTCTCGTTCATTTTCCCCTGATGCTATGCAGGGCATCCATCACCGCCTGGTTAATGTTTTTCCAGGAAATCCGGACGGAAAAAGAGGGGTACTCCGGCGCCAGTTCGGCAAAATACGGGGAAAGACAGATGGATGCGACCTGATTTATAATTTCTTTTACGTCTCTTTCCATCCCGCCCCGCAGCACCCGTCCGCTTAGCCATTCTTGCAGTTTCTTACTTCTGCCCCGACAGGTAACGGTAAAGGCAGTCATAATATGCTCTTCTAACCATTTCACCAGCTCCCGCAGGGCTTCCTCTGCTTTTTTCTCATAAACAGCCCTGTCTTTAGCTGAGGAAACGCTGGCCTGCGCTGTAGCACCGGCGTAACGGCGCAGCCAACTGACAAAAATTTGATCCTGCTCCTCTAAGCGGAAAAAGACATCTCCCGGCTTTTTTTCGTCTTTAAAGGGCGGAGGAGCAAAAGGCTGAAGGAAAAAGAGGTAATACTCCCGCGGCGGCTGGGCTGTGGAGCGTTCGTTGGGAGTGCCGAAAAACAGGTAACCCAACCGCGGCGCCTGCCGTTCCTCCCATACCAGTTCGTACTCCCATGCCTTATGCGTGCCTGGGTAATAGTCATCAGTACGATCGAGGATACGGGCCAGAGCCTGGAAATAAGCCTGGTCAAGGTATTTGTTATCCAAGGCTTCCGCCCTTTTGTTGATCAGGGCGTCATAGTCCACCGTCTTGCGGATATCCAGGTAGAATTGACCTCCCAGCCGCCCCCTGGCATCTTGTTCGGTAGCCGAAATAAACTGCCCGTTTACCGTCTGAACGATAAGGCGCAAGGCGGTTTCTACCTCGCCCCGCAGGTCATCGGCGGGGTCACCCCCCATATCTACCACCATGGGGTCGAAAAGACAGAGGGTATCCCGTAGGTTCTCCGCCGTAAGCCCCACCGGTTTTTCTATATCTCCCACCGTCAGCCGGTGCAGGCTCAGACCGTGGATGATGCGGCGGGCCAGCTCTTTGTTCCTTCCCCGCGGATAGCCGGTTTTCACTAACTCTTCCAGCTTGGTGCTGCAGTCAATGACCTCCCGCACCTCGGGGTAAGTACGGAAGGAGGGGTCTTCTTTCAGAACCGTCCAGTAATGATCGTAAGAGATAATCCCGGGTTCGTCTTCCGGAACCTCCCTGTCCAACATCTGGGTCATGGCCCGGGAAAGAACTTTAAGAATAGCCCTCGCTTCACCGTACCTCACCCGTTCGAACATTTCGATATAGTCGGGGTGAACGGGAAAAAGGCGGACAAACTCTTCTAAGCGCTCGTTCATGTTGCCGTAAAAACGGGTGAAACGGAGAAGATGCTGCCTTATTTTCTCCTGGCTGTCGGCCGTCTTTTTTAGCAGGCGTTCGGCCACCACAAACTTGATGTCCCGCTTATCAATGATGACCTGCTCAAACCTGTCCTTGACTTTGAGAAGAGTCCCGGCCACAAAAGAGAAGCGCGGGTTGTCGAACAGCATTTCCTGCAGCCCCGCCATAAAGCGAAATTTTAGGCTGTTGCAAACCTCTCCTATCTCCCGCAGGAAATTGAGATCAAGCAGGAGCTCCTGTTCAGAACGGCTGCCCAGGTAATCCAAGAGCTCGTCTACTACCAGAAGCAGACCCTGGTCGGGATAGTGCTGGTGAAAGGCTGCCATCATTTCCTCAAAAGCAGCCTTGTGGTTGGGAATAGCTTCCCAGGCAGGAAAGCGGTAGTCAACCCCCATGGCAGCTAACTTGGTTTCCAGTTCACCGCAGATGAACTCCCGCAGGGCCATCCGCGTGGCGCCCAGTTCGGTGCGAATCACTTTAAACCTGCCGGCAATGCTATGAGCCGCAGCAGCTACCTCTGGCGAACGCAATCGCCCGGCCAGTTCGCCGTGTTCGGCCACCGCCGAAATGACCGACATAAGGTGGGATTTACCCGTTCCGTAGTTACCTACAATTAAAAGTCCTTTGTTATCAGCCGGCCTGTCAATCTGCAGCAGAGGAAATACACGCTGGATAAGTTTTTCTGCCATCACATCGGAGATAACATAGGTAGAAACAAGCTGTTCTGCTTGAGCGTACTGGTCGGCGTTGCGCAGTTGAATTACCGTCTCCAGAGGCTCAAACTGAATGAGTTCTCTGTATTTCATTGTCGTTCGGGTGTCCTCCTTCCTTGCATTTTTATTGCTCTTCGAGGTTAACTATTGCCACATCGGACACAGGACAGGGGTAAGAACGGTACTCTGGATGCCCCGCCTCGGCATAAAGGAGGTGGCCTTCCCGAATCACCCCGTCCCATGCCGCCACCACGGTAATGCGGCGGGAAAGGTTGCGCAACAGATGAAGGGGTTCCAGCGCCAGGGAAGGCTCAAAAAGCAGGGCCAGGTTGTCCAGCACCACTTCGGAGCTTCCCTTCCGCTCCACCATTTCCTCTACAAGACGGGAAGCGGCAAAACACCTATCTCTCCGGCTTAACTCCAGTAAGGCTCGGCTAAGCTCAAGGCTCACATCAATAAAAGGACAGCCCCTCTCCCCAGCCAACTGCTTTAAAGCTTCCGTCTTCCCCATCCCGAAGGGCCCTACCACTAACACCAGTCGGCGGTAGGAAACGTCGGAAAGGTTAACGAGGGCTGCCTTTACCCGTTCCTTGACCATCTCTCTTGTCATAGCACTTCTCCCCAGCTTGTCAGATTGGTGTGGCATACTTTTGCACCAGATAGGGAGGCAAAAAAACAGCTTGGCTTTATTGTCAATGCTGAGTTTTATAAACTTTTTTTACCCAATAACACCGCCAAGTTGGTTATTACTTCACGCCTGCCGCGTTTTTACCCTTTTTCGACAGCTGATATTTTTTTCTTCATTATCTCCCCTTTTTCCTGCCAGGATCAGCCAGCAATTTTTCTTACCGGTGAAAAAGGAAACTGGATTCCAGGATGAGCCATAAAAAAAACCGCCTGCTCTTTGGCAAAAGGCGGTTTGCCTAAAGAACTTTTTGCCATCTATTCCTTCACTGTCAACTAGCCCAAACGAGGATGAGGCAGGCAACGACCCAAGCAGTGAAGGCGTAGAGAAGGTAGCTTAACAATGCCTTAAAGTTATTTTCGCCGCTTTTTCCCCTCTTCCGGCGGCACTAAAGCGCGGGGGCCGTAGCCGATGAGGTCCTCCCGACCGGCCAGACGCAGGGCTTTCCGCACCAACGGCCAGTTGCGGGGGTTTTTGTACTGGAGGAGGGCCCGCTGCATCCGCCTCTCCTCTTCCGAACGCGGTACGTACACTTTCTCCCCGGTAAAGGGGTCGATGCCGGTGTAGTAAATGCAGGTGGCCACGGTGCCCGGGGTGGGGATGAAGTCCTGCACCTGTTCCGGGCTGAACCTCATGTCCCGGATAAACTCCGCCAATCGCACCGCTTCCTTTAAGCCCGCACCGGGGTGGGCAGAGATGAAGTAAGGCACTAAGTACTGCTCCATTCCTAATTTGCGGTTGATTTCCCGGAACTTGTGGACGAAATCCCGGAAAACTTCCGGCCCGGGCTTGCGCATGACCTTGAGAACGCCCGGATCGGCGTGCTCCGGCGCCACCTTTAGCTGTCCGCTCACGTGGTGGCGGCACAGTTCCCACAAGAATTCATCTTCCGGGTCGGCCATGATGTAGTCGTAGCGGAGGCCGGAGCGGACGAACACTTTTTTCACTCCCGGCAGGCGGCGCAACTCCCGGAGAATTTCTAAGTATTCGCGGTGGCTTACCTCTAAGTTGGGACAGGGACGGGGAAAAAGGCAGAGCCGTTTCCGGCACTGGCCGCGCAGGGTCATGGCCCGGCAAGCGGGACGGCGGAAGTTGGCCGTCGGCCCGCCCACGTCGTGGATGTACCCTTTGAAACGGGGACTGGCGATGAGCCGGCGCGCTTCCCGCAGAAGGGATTCCTTGCTGCGGTACTGGACGATGGGACCCTGGTGCATGTAAAGGGCGCAGAAGGCACAGCCGCCGAAACAGCCGCGGACGCTGACTAAGCTGAATTCCACCTCTTCGATGGCGGGGACACCGCCTTCCTTTTCGTAAGCGGGGTGGTAGTACCGTTCGTAGGGCAGTTCGTACACCCGGTCCAGCTCTTCCGTGGTCAGGGGCCGCGCCGGCGGGTTCTGCCAGACGGCCATCTCCCCGTGGGGCTGGATGAGAGGACGCCCGGTAAAAGGATTCTGTTCTTCATACTGGGTGCGGAAGGCCTCGGCGTACTTCTCCTTGCTGGCCTTAACTTCTTCATAAGAGGGGATGAGAAGGGGCGAACGGGCTTCCCCTTTTTTCTCTTCGGCAAGGCGGCGGGCTTCCGCCAGGGGAAGAATAAAGGCCGTTCCCGCTATGTCTCTGAGCTCGGAGAGGGGCCTTTTCTTTTTCAGCCGGGCGGCGATTTCTTTGATTTGCAGTTCTCCCATGCCGAAAACCAGAAGATCGGCGCCGGACTCCACCAAAATAGAAGGCCGGACCGAGTCCGACCAGTAATCGTAATGGGCAAAACGGCGCAGGCTGGCTTCTAACCCGCCGATAATTACCGGCACTTCGGGATATAGCTCCTTCAGACGCCGGGTGTAGACTATCGTGGCCCGGTCGGGTCTGCGGCCTGGTTTGCCCCCCGGGGAATAGGCGTCTTCTTTCCGCTTTTTCTTCCAGGAGGTGTAGTTACTCACCATAGAGTCCAAGTTGCCCGCCGTGACTAAAAAGGCGTAGCGCGGTCGGCCTAAGCGGGTAAAATCTTCGTCGCGGCGCCAGTCGGGCTGGGGAATAATCCCCACCCGGAAACCCTCGGCTTCTAAGACCCGCGCTATCACCGCCGCCCCGAAGGAGGGATGGTCCACGTAGGCGTCTCCCGTTACCAGGGCAAAGTCCACGTAGTACCAGTCTCGCTGCTCCATCTCTTCCCGGGTAATAGGCAGGAACATCCGTTATCTCTCACCTCTGCTGGGAAAACTGTCTTTATTTTTACCCTTTTCCCGACCTTTATCCCTGTCTGGCTCGCCGCCAGTGGTAGACATACAGGGGTGTTGCCACGCCGACCACAATCGCCCCGTAAATCATGCCGCGCATGTTTCGCCGCCGCTCCTGCTCTTGCTCCCACTTGTGCTGCTCTTCCTGCTGCTTGCGCCACTCTTCTTCCGTTATTTTTCTGCCGTTTATCTCTGGCGGCTCCCCTACCAGGGGAGGCGGCGGGGTGCTAACCGGCGGAAGCATCAGGTCGGTGAGGTTGAAGAAAAAGGAGATGAGCCCGCCGATTATCAGCATCAGGCACACAAAGCTCACTGCATAAAAATACAAGCTCTTCAGACGCTCTTTGTCCACGGTTTCATCTGCCTTTCCTCAGCAGTTTTCTTCCATCATAATACAAAAAGCCCTCCGGTAAAAGGGCTTTTAGCGAAAATTAATAGGAGACAATGTCAAAGCTGTTTTCTTTAGCCACCCTTTTCCTTCTTCTATCCGCCTTAACGGGCGGCGGCAAACTCTTTTACCACCACTTCCCCTAAGCCTCCCAGGTAGCCCACGTCCTGACCGTTATAGGTCACCTGGACAGCGCCGGCGTTGCCTAATTTCACCGTCATCGCCCGGTTGGCTCTGAAGGTTTTCACCTCGTTCTGGTTCATTATGCCTTCAAAAACCTTGTTGCCGTCGGCTGTGACGGAAATCCAGCACTGACCCCTGTTGGCCGTCAGGACCAGCTCAACCCCTTCGTAGCGGGGAGCGGTTTCCTCTTTTTTCTCCTGGGTACTTTCTTCCTTTTTCTGGTCATTTCTTACCCCGCTTTTATCCGCCTTCCGCTCCACCGTCTCCCGCTGCGGAGCGGCCTTTTCTTCTACCTTGCTCTTTTCCGCCACCTGGCCCTCATAGCCTTCTCCCCGCTGCCAGATGAGATTCAAGGTAAAGAGTAGGGCCACTGCCACCACGCCGAGAACGTAACGAGTGTAGCGGGGTTTCCACCAGCTAAAAGTCGCGCGGAAGAGTTCTTTTTCTCTCTCTTCCGGTTGCGGCTCTTCCTCCTTCTGTTCAGGCCAGGCTTCGTCCAGAAGGGCCAGAGCCTCCCCGGGATCCATGCCTAAGAAAGAGGCATAGCTTCTGACAAAACCGCGCACGTAGACCCGTCCCGGCATCTGGTCGAACTCTTCCTTCTCCAGCGCCTCCAAGTAACGGGCCCTTATCTTCAGCACCTGTTCAATTTCCTGATAAGACAGCCCCTTCTTCTCGCGGAGTTCCCTCAGTCTCTCTCCCAGCTGTCCCATTGCCGCCAACCTCCTCCGGCGGTCTCCTGTCACCGTAAACTCTTTCCAGGTAGGCAGCAATTTCTTCTGCCGCCCGGTCAATATCTATGCTTTCAACGCACAGGTCATAACCGACAGCGGGTCCTTCCGGATAACGGTACAGGCGGTCGTAATAGTCGCGCAGCAAAATTTCGGCCGCCGGCACCAGCTCCCCTTTCGCGACCATTTCCTGCAGTTGCTGCACTTTATTAGCACCCAGCCGACTGCGCAGCTGCTCTAAAGCGAAGTTTATCTGCCGGTAAGACTCTGCCCCGGCCGCCGTGTACTCCTCCACTAATCTCCTAGCCCTGATCTCCAGGGGACAGTAGAGAAGGATGTGTTTCCCCCGCTTCATGGCCTCCATAAAGCGGTCGGGGAGATAAACCCTGCCTATGCGCTTGCTTTCACATTCTACCACCAGATAAGGAAACCGACGGTAGCGTTCCAGTTCCCGTAGCAGTAAAGAATCAAACATTTTCTGGGTGGGCGGAGAACCCATCCCGATAAAACCGAAGACAGATCCCTTGTTCTGGGCCAGAGCCTCTAAATCGAGAGCGGCCATCCCTCGCTCGGCCAGCTTTTTGATCACCCTGGTTTTACCGCTACCGGTAAGACCGTGGATTACCACCAGTTCGTAAGGCAACTGCAAATTCTCCAAGAGAGAAAGAACGTAACGCCGGTAGGCTTTGTAGCCCCCCATCAGGCGGTAGACAGGCACTCCCATCACGTCCAAGACCACCGCCACTGAGTAGCTACGCAGCCCGCCGCGCCAGCAGAAGATGACGACATTTTCGTACTGCTCCCGCAGTTTTTCTACCTCCGCCACCATCTGGGGCAGACGGGGGGCAACTATCTCCAGTCCCCGTTTTTTCGCCTGCCGCGGTCCTTCCATCCGGTAGATAGTACCGATCTCCGCCCTCTCTTCATCGCTAAAGAGAGGCAAGTTGACCGCTCCCGGAATGGTGGCCTCGGCATATTCTTTGGGCGATCTAACATCGACAAATATAGCCTTGGGCAGTTGCAGTGCTTTTTCTATTTCTATGTCTTTAGGCATAACAGGAGCCTTCCCCAACGTTTTTCTCCGTCTGAAAAGCAAATAGGCTTTATCTATATAACTATAATTCTACCGGCAAATTCCTCGCCGGTCAAGCAAAGTAAACCCAGGCAATTATTGCAGCTTTCCTAAGAAGAATAATGGCTGCGGAGATGGTCCAAAAGCCGGGTGAAATATTCCGGTAACGGAACAGAAAATTCCAGCCAGCGGCCGTCAGCCGGGTGGCGGAAGGCCAAGTAGTAGGCGTGCAGAGCCTGCCCGGCGAGAGAAAAAGGCTGCCGTCGCGGTCCATAAAGGGGATCGCCTAAGACCGGGTAACCGAGATAGGCCATATGCACCCGAATCTGGTGGGTGCGACCCGTCTCCAGCTTTAACTCCAAGTAGGTGAAACCTTTGAACCGCTCTAAAACTCGGTAGTGGGTGACGGCAGGACGCCCCTTACGGGGTTCAACCGCCATCTTTTTCCTGTCGTTGGGATGGCGCCCAATGGGAGCATCCACGATCCCCGCCGGTTCCGCCACCTCGCCCATGACAATGGCCCGGTACGTGCGCACAGCCTCCCGGTTTTTGATCTGTTCTGTCAGCGACCGCTGCGCCGCCTCCGTCTTGGCCACCACCAGCAGGCCAGAAGTGTCCTTGTCTAAGCGGTGAACCAGCCCCGGCCGCAGCACCCCGTTGAGACCTGGCAGGTCCCGGCAGTGGTAAAGAAGAGCGTTGACCAGGGTACCGCGGTAATGGCCGTGGGCCGGGTGAACCACCATCCCCTGGGGTTTGTTGACGACAATAATTTCTTTATCTTCGTAGACGATGTCCAGGGGGATGTCTTCCGGCACCAGCTCCATGGTCACCGGCGGCGGCACAGTAACTTCGATTTCCTCTCCCCCACTGACTCTGTAGCTGGCCTTCACCCTGGCACCATTTACCAGGACAAGCCCTTCCTCAATCAACTGCTGGATCCGGCTGCGGGAAAGCCCTAATTCCTCCTGGCCCGCCAAAAACCGGTCCAGCCTCATACCCCCTCTGTCGGCGGTCACCTGCAGCCGATAAGTTTGCCCGTCTCCCCTCTCTTCGCCTTCTTCCCACTCTTCTAAAAACTCCACTTCTCTCACCAGCCGGTCGCTCATTCTTTCTTCTCCCCGGCCGGAGCAGCCGACCGCAGCACTTCCCAGGCGAGGAGAATCACCCCGGCCGTGATGGCCATATCAGCCACGTTAAATACGGGCCAGATGCGGAAATCGAGAAAATCAATCACTTCCCCCACCCGCAGCCGGTCGATGAGGTTGCCGCACGCTCCCCCCACCATCAGTCCCAAAGCCAGCCGCTGCCATTTTTTCTCCGGGGGCAGGCGACGGTAAAAGAGAAAGACCAGAAAGAGAATTAAAAAGGTTACCGCAATAAAAAAGGGAGTCCGGTCGGGAAAAAAGCCGAAAGCGGCTCCTGGGTTGCGCACATAGGTCAGGTGAAAAATCCCGGGCAAAACGGGAATGGATTGGTTTTCCTGCATGGTCATCTGGACTATTAATTTGCTCACCTGGTCCAGAACCAAAATCCCGGCAATAAGAGCTAAAAAAGGCACAAAAAACCCTCCTCCGCAGTGACTAAGGAATATTTTAGCACCCTCACGAAGTGGTGACAAGAAGCTGCTGGAGGAGGGATAATTACCTGTCAGCAGACCCGTTTTTGTATTCGTCCATGTTTTCCAGGGCCGTTTTCAGGGCCGCTTCTGAACTAAACTCCAATTCCCGGCGCAGGACCTTTTTTACTTCCTCCGGCTGTTTGTGGTACTCCGCTGCCTGCTGCAGCATTTCCTGGAGGCGGGCCGGGAGCCTGTCTACCGGAATGTCCTCCCTTTGCAGTAATTCCCCTTCATAACCTAAGGGCCCGGCAAAAACGACAATTTTCCCTTCTTTCACTCCCAGGTGACGGTAGCCCGCATGGAGGGGACAGAGCCCTTTTTCTTTCCGGGTGAGGAGCAATTGCTCACCCTCGCCGACCAGCTTCCATCCTTCTACGGCGAAAATTCTGGCCAGTTGTGCCACCTTCATGCCGCTGTAATCGCTGGCGTTCAGTTCCCCTGTCAGGACATCACCGCAGGCGTAACGTACTTCCCGCCGAATTCTGGTACCGGGCCCCACTACCGCCTCTTCCTCTCGCTGCACCGTCTCGCTGGTGAGAGGTTTTTTTTCGGGCTTAAAAAAGCCTGCCAGATAAAAGGCGGCGAAAAAGAGGAAAAGCAACCCCACGGTAACCAAAAAAGCCGGTAACCATTGCTGCCAGCCCTTCTCTTTAGCAAACATTGTCCGTTCACCTCTGTTCACTTATGACCATAGCCAGATTTTTT
>JASUSC010000009.1 GCA_030446285.1 Eubacteriales bacterium
AAATTCTTTCTGATTCAATTTTACAACAAAAATGTTCCTTTTTGTATGTTTTTCTCACAAAAAAAGACTGCCGACAGATACTTTGTCGACAATCTGGAGGCTGCTGACAAGGATCAGCAGCCTTTTGCTTTTTTTCCTTTTTTCTGGTTTTTTTGGCCGCCGCGGATCTGTTTTAAATAAGCAGCCAGCATTTTCTTTTCCTCGGCAACCTGCTTTTTCCAGGCCAGAAAGGACAAGGGTTTTTCCTCCTTCCGGAAAACTTTCCGGTAATATGTATAACCCCCCGGAGGTGTTTTTAAAACCAGACGACGGAATTTTTTACAAAACAAGTTGAGCGGTGGAAGGAAAAAGGCGGAAAATGTCGTATTTGGTAAAACGGAAACTTTTGCCGGGGGTGGTGAAATGCCCGTTTTAACTCGCAGGCAGAAAATAATTGCCGGGGTAGCAGGGGTACTGCTGCTTTTGACTGCGGCTATCGCGGTGGTAACCGCCGACAGGGGCAGGGAAGAGATAAAGTTGCAGCCGGCAGCGGAAGCAGCCGGAACACCGGCAAAAGCGAAAGAAGAAGATATATATGTCCATGCCGCTGGGAAGGTCAAAAATCCCGGTCTGTACCGGCTACCGGCGGGGAGCAGGGTCAACGATTTGATTGAAAAAGCGGGCGGGCTTTTGCCGGAGGCCGATGCCAACGCTGTGAATCTGGCAGCGCGGCTGAACGACGGCGAGAAAGTCTATTTTCCAGCTGTAGGTGAAGCGTCGCCGGGCGGGAGTGGAGGCGGAGGAGGGGATGCGGGGCTGGTGAACATCAACACCGCCGATGCTGCCCGCCTTGACACACTTCCCGGTATCGGTCCTTCTCTAGCCGCCCGCATAGTGGAGTACCGCCGTGTCCACGGCCCTTTTCGCCGCAAAGAAGACCTGAAAAACGTACCGGGCATCGGTGAGAAAAAATACCAGGACATAAAAGACTTAATTACGGTGCAGTGAGCGATGAAGAACCTGGTTTTACCTTGGATAGCTTTGGCCTTGGCAGGGGGCTTGGTGGTGGCGGACTTTTTTCCCTGGCCCTGGTTGCTCTTGGTTTTTTCTTTCACCGGGGCAGCTGGCGCTGTTTTTTTTCTCGGGAGTAGGAAAAAGCTCTTCTGGCCGCTGCTCCTTCTTTTTTTCTTTACCGGTGCAGCCCGGGGTGCAGCGGCTAAACATCTCTTTCAACCTTTGCCTGCGGCTTGGGACGGACGGGAAATAGAAATTGCCGGAAGAGTGGCCGATTCTCCTGTTCCGACCGAAAGGGGATGGCGGTTTTTGCTCCGGGAAGAGGGAACGCGCCGCCTTTTCATGGTTTATCTGCCCCTTCCAGAAGGAGAAAAAAGCAGTGTGGCGGCCCCGCCGCCGGTGGAGTACGGTACTCGTCTCTGGGTGCGGGGAGAAGGGAGGGTTCCGCCGCAGGCTTTAAACCCCGGCCAGTTCGATTACCGGCGCTACCTGTACCGGCACGGTGTAAGTGCCCTCCTTTTTGCCCAAGAAGTGGAAAAAGATGGGCAGGAACGATCGATCCTGACATTTATCCACCGCCTGCGGCGGCGCTTCCTCGCCCTGCTTGCCGCAGGGCTGGGGCAGGAGGAAGGCAGTCTCCTCCAGGGAATAGTGTGGGGGGCAGAGGAAGATATCCCCGCTGAGGTGACGAAAATTTTCCGGGAGACGGGGGTGGTCCACATCCTCTCGGTCTCCGGCTTGCACGTGGGAATGGTGGCGGCCCTCCTGACCTATTTGACAGCCGGTATAAACCGGAGAGGAGTTGCTTTTTGCCTCACCGCAGGCGGCGTCCTTTTTTACGTTCTTCTGGTCGGGCTGGAACCTCCTGTGATCCGGTCGGCGGTGATGTTCCTGTTTTACCTTCTAGCCCGCTATTTGCGCCGGCCGGCGGCCTGGCCCCAGGCCCTGGCCCTGGCAGTAATTGTTATCCTCCTGGGGAGTCCAGCAGCCGTGTGGGAAGCGGGTTTTCAGTTTTCGGTGGCGGCCACCGCTGCCATCCTTTTTTTCCTGCCGCTGGGAGAGCGATTAGGAGAGAAGGGGGCAGAGGCTCTTTCCCGCTTGCGCTTTCCTCCTGGAGAAAGTTTGCTGAAAAAATTTGTTGCTGTGGTAGGCGTGTCCCTGGCTGCTCAATTGGGAACCCTTCCTCTCTCCGCTTACCACTTTTCCCAGTTTCCTCTTCTCTCCCTTCCGGCCAATTTGGTGGCCGTTCCCCTTACCGCCCTTCTCCTTTATGCCGGCCTCCTCAAGAGCCTGCTGGGCTTTTTTTCTCCTGGACTGGCCGGTTTTCTCAACCCGGTTCTTGCCGTTTTAAGCCGTCTGTTTTTAAAGTCAATGGAGCTTTTTGCCGGGCCGGGCGGACAGCTTTACTTGCACCTGCCGGCGGCAGTGGTGGGGCTGATTTACGGAGGGGTATTTCTTCTTCTCCATTTTGCTTCACCTCCGGGCAAGCGGCGGTTGAAGGTACTCCTCTGGTGGCACCGGCGTTTTTGGGAAAGACGGTGGTACCGGTTGGTTGCGGGAACTTTGACTCTACTCATAGCGGCAGGGTTGTTTTTTTCCTTTTTAACCTGGGGACGAAAAGAACTTGAGGTCAATTTTCTTGCGGTGGGAGAGGGGGACGCCGCGGTTATTTTCACCCCCGCCGGCAGGGTGATTGTGGTGGATGCCGGCCCGGAAGGTGCCGGCAGGCGGGTCGTGGCTCCTTTTCTAAAAAGAAAAGGAAAAAAAACCATCGACCTGCTGATCATTACCCATCCCCACCAGGACCACTACGGCGGGGTGGCAGAGCTGGCCGAGGATTTTTATCTCCAGGCGGTAGTGGCGCCGGCGGAGGGAGAAGGGTTGTACCGGCAGCTACGGGAAAACTTGCGGCGGCAGGGTATTTCCTTTTATCTTCCCCGGGAGGGGACGGTCCTGATTTCCGGGGAGGAATTAAAGCTTGAGGTATTGGCGTACCGGGAAAAGGGAAACAATACCAACGACAGTTCAATTGTGATAAAATTAACCTGTGGCCATACTGCCTTTTTCCTCCCCGGGGATTTGGAGAAGGCGGGCCAGGAGGAGCTTCTCGCCCGCTTTCGGGGAGAGGAGAGAAAACTTGTGACCACGGTGTTGAAAGCACCCCATCACGGTGGTGAATCGGCCTTTCTACCGGCCTTGCTGCTCACGGTGAAACCGCAGGCGATAGTGATTCCGGTGGGGCCCAACGAATTCGGCCATCCTTCGCCTGCTCTGCTTGATTTCTGCCGGCAGCAGGGGATAGCTGTTTTTCGTACGGATGAGAAAGGAGCCGTTACCTGCCGCAGCAATGGGGAAAGAGTCAGCATCAGCACCTGGTGTAAGTGAGAGGGTGAGTTTATGCTTTTCGCAGGGAGAGACGATGGTAGGCCGGCAAATTTACCTCCCTTTTGCCTTTTTACCGGAACGGAAAAATTGCTCATCGAAGAAGCTCTCGCGGAAATGGAGGAGACAATTCCCGCCGAGCTGCGGGATTTCAACGTCGAAGTCCTTGACGGCCGCCAGGCATCAGCAGCGCGGGTGGTGGAGGCGGCCCGGCAGATGCCGGTTTTTGCCTCCCACCGGCTGGTGATCGTTAAGGACGCTCCCTATTTCAAGGGTACTTTGGCTGCAGAAGAGGAGAAGACCCTCACTGCTTATTTTCAGAATCCGGCGCCGGACACGGTACTGATTTTTGTGGCTAACGAAATAGACCGCCGCAAAGCCCTGGTTAAACTGCTGGCCAGCCGGGGAGAAGTGAGGGAATTTAAACCCCTTACCGGCAAAGAACTGGACCGCTGGGTGGAAAAGCGGGCCGAAAAGAAGGGATTTTCTCTGACTGCCGGGGCTTTACGGGAGCTGATTTTGCGGGTGGGTTCGGATCTTACCGCCCTGGAGGCGGAACTGGAAAAATTGAGCCTGTATGTGCATCCCCGGACCACGGCGGATGAGGATGACGTCCGGGCAGTGGTTTCCAGGACCCTGGAAGGGCGCATTTTTGACCTTATCGATGCGGTGGCAGCCGGGAAAACGGCTTTGGCCCTGGAACTCCTCCGGGATCTTCTCCTTACCGGTGAAGCTCCCGTGAAAATTCACTATATGCTGGCCCGGCAGGTGCGCATTCTTCTCAAAGCGGTTTTACTCCGGGAGAAAGGTCTGCCGGAAAACGAAATCATTTCAGCCCTGGATATGCATCCCTACGCTGCTCGGAAAACGGTGCAGCAGAGCCGGCGTTTTCAGCGACAGCAACTCTTGAAAGCGATGCTCCTCCTCTTCCGCATCGACCAGGCGATAAAATTAGGAGAGGGCGAGCCTGCCTGGCAACTGGAAAAGGCTGTGGTAAGGCTGAGTCAGCTTTAAGCCAATTTTTTTGGAGAAATTTGGCGGGCGCTATTGACAGGGGGAGAAAAAAGGAATAAAATTTAATAAAAACATAGCGGAATAGTAGGGATTAAGAAAGGGTGGGAAGAATGGCACGGATTTACAACAACATCACCGAACTCATCGGGGGCACGCCGCTGGTAAAACTGCAGCGGGTTACAGCAGGGCTGAAAGCGGAAGTAGTGGCCAAGGTGGAATACTTTAACCCCGGCGGCAGCGTCAAAGACCGGATAGGGCTGGCCATGATTGAGGCGGCTGAGGAGCAAGGGCTTATTGACAAAGATACGGTGATCATTGAGCCCACCAGCGGCAATACCGGCATCGCTCTGGCCATGGTTTGCGCGGCAAAGGGATACCGCCTGATTCTGACCATGCCGGACACTATGAGCATAGAACGCCGCAACATCCTGCGTGCTTTCGGCGCCGAACTGGTCCTCACCCCGGGTGCAGAGGGAATGAGGGGGGCAGTGCAAAAGGCGGAAGAGTTGGCCAAGCAGTTTCCGCGGGCTTTTATTCCCCAGCAGTTTAACAACCCGGCCAACCCCGCCGTTCACCGGCGCACCACCGCGGAGGAAATCTGGCGTGACACCGACGGGAAGGTGGATATAGTCGTCGGCGGTGTGGGTACCGGTGGGACTGTTACCGGCATTGCGGAAGTGATTAAAGAGCGGAAAAAGGACTTCAAAGTAGTGGCGGTAGAACCTTCTGATTCCCCCGTTCTTTCCGGCGGTAAACCCGGACCCCACAAAATTCAGGGAATTGGCGCCGGTTTTATTCCCCAGGTTCTGCGGATGGACCTCCTGGACGAGATTATTCGAGTTACGGCCGAAGACGCTTTCCAGACGGCGCGGCGCTTGGCCCGGGAAGAGGGCCTGCTGGTGGGTATTTCTGCCGGGGCGGCGGCTTGGGCAGCTCTTCAGGTGGCGGCGCGGCCGGAGAACGAGGGGAAACTCATCGTGGTTATCCTGCCCGACACCGGCGAACGGTATCTTTCAACTCAGCTCTTCCAGAATCTGTAATAAACAACCTGCCCGCAAGGGCGGGTTTTTTCTTTTCCTTCGGATAAGATAAGAAACTGGTAAAAGTGGGGGAAGATATTTTAAAATTGAATTAGGAGGTAAACTGTGCTACAATCATAAGATATGAGCAGGGTTTCATGAGATGGGAGGAGTGAATTTTTTGAGCCGCCTGCTGAAAAATTTCACCATATACTTACTCGTTGTGGTTCTCATCGTAGCCGCCATCAACTACATGTCCCCCCGGGAGGAAGCCCCTCTAAAGCTGGATTACTACGACTTTTACCAGCGGGTTCTCAAGGGAGAAGTGAAAGAAGTTGTCATTTCCAACGACGAAGCCACCAGCCATATTACCGGTAAACTGGCCAATGGCAGAGCTTTCTCGGTGGAAGCGGTTCCGCTGGAGACCATCAATTTGACCAAAGTCCTGCTGGAGAAGAAAATACCTTACAAATACTCCCAGCCAACCCGGCCGCCCTGGTGGACCAGCTGGTTCTTTAACCTACTGCCGGTGCTGCTGCTGGTAGGTCTCCTCTTTTTCTTCTTCCAGCAGACCCAGGGCGGGGGCAACAAAGTGATGAGCTTTGGGAAGAGCCGGGCCCGCATGGTGGTTGACGAGAAGAAGAAGGTAACTTTTGACGACGTGGCCGGGGCAGATGAGGCTAAAGAAGAGCTTCAGGAAGTGGTTGAGTTTTTGAAAAATCCGCGCAAGTTTAACGAATTAGGGGCCCGCATCCCCAAGGGTGTTCTCCTTTACGGACCGCCGGGAACGGGTAAAACTCTGCTGGCCCGGGCGGTGGCCGGAGAAGCCGGAGTGCCCTTCTTCAGCATCAGCGGCTCCGACTTCGTGGAGATGTTTGTTGGTGTCGGTGCTTCCCGGGTACGGGATCTCTTTGACCAGGCTAAGAAAAACGCCCCCTGTATTGTGTTTATCGACGAAATTGACGCTGTAGGACGGCAACGAGGAGCCGGTTTGGGCGGCGGTCACGATGAGCGGGAGCAAACCTTAAACCAATTGTTGGTAGAAATGGATGGTTTTAGCCCCAACGAGGGGATAATAATCATTGCCGCTACCAACCGGCCCGACATTCTCGACCCGGCTTTACTGCGTCCGGGACGTTTCGACCGCCAGATTGTGGTGGACGTTCCCGATATTAAGGGGCGGGAGGAAATTCTCAAGGTTCACGTCCGGGGCAAACCGCTGGCTCCCGATGTGGACCTGAAGGTGCTGGCCCGCCGTACGCCCGGCTTTACGGGAGCCGACCTGGCCAACATGGTCAACGAGGCGGCCCTGCTGGCAGCCCGCCGGGGAAAAAAGGTAATTACCATGAAAGAGATGGAAGATGCCATCGAGCGAGTAATCGCCGGCCCGGAGAAAAAGTCCAAAGTCATCAGTAAGAAGGAGAAAAAATTAGTGGCTTACCACGAGGCCGGTCATGCTTTGGTGAGCACTCTCATACCCGAAGCCGACCCGCTCCACAAAGTTTCCATCATTCCCCGCGGCCGGGCAGGAGGATATACCCTGCTTCTGCCCAAAGAAGACCGCTACTACATGACCAAATCCCACCTGATGAACGAAATTACCATTCTGCTGGGTGGCCGAGTGGCTGAAGAACTGGTTTTTAAAGATGTCAGCACTGGAGCCCAGAACGACCTGGAACGGGCTACGTCCATCGCCCGCAAAATGGTGATGGAGTACGGAATGAGCGAAGAGCTAGGTCCCATGACCCTAGGACACCGCAGCGATACGCCTTTCCTGGGACGGGAGCTGACCCGGGACCGCAATTACAGCGAAGAAGTAGCCTATGCCATTGACAAAGAAGTGCGCCACATTATCGATACTGCTTATGAACGGGCCAAGGAACTACTCCAGCAGAATATGGATAAGCTCCACCTGATTGCCAAAACCCTGATGGAAAAGGAAACTTTAGAAGCGGAAGAGTTCAAGCGGCTGATCGAAACCGGCAGTTTGAACGGCGGCGGTGGCAAAAAAGAGGAGCAGAATAAAGAGGAGCAGAATAAAAACGAACACAAAGAATAAAGGAGGATGATTCATGGAAAGGACTTTTGTCATGATCAAACCCGACGGGGTGCAGCGGGGACTGGTGGGGGAGATTATCCGTCGATACGAGCAGAAGGGATTTAAAATAGTGGCTATGAAGCTCATGCAGGTTACCCGGGAACTGGCGGAAAAACACTATGCCGAGCACAAAGGCAAGCCCTTTTTTGAGGGTCTGGTCTCTTACATCACTTCCGGTCCGGTGGTGGCCATGGTTTTAGAGGGCAGGGGAGTAATTGCTGCGGTACGGGCTATGAACGGTGCCACCAACCCAGCCCAGGCAGCTCCTGGCACCATCCGTGGTGACCTGGCCATTGAAGTAGGCCGCAACGTAGTTCACGGTTCCGATTCTCCCGAATCGGCCGAGCGGGAGATTGCCATTTACTTCCGGGAAGAGGAACTGTGCTCCTACAAGAAAATCGATGAAGAATGGCTGTACGAGTAAAAGGGGGCAAGCCCGCGGGGCTTGCCTTTGTTTTCAGGAGGCGGGGCCAAATGGCGGCGGAAGTGAGAAAGAAGACCCGGAAAGGGGAGCCCCCAAAAAAAGAGGACCGCAAAGACAAGAAAAAATCCGGTCGCTATCTACTCGCTTTTCTTTTGGCCGTGGTGGTTGCTATTGCCGGCGGGCGTTACTTGGTGAGCGATTACTTAAAACCCCAGGCTGTAAATAAAGAGCCGGAGAAGAAAGTAAACCGTCACCGGCAGATAAAGGCGGAAACGGTAACGAAAATCGAAGTGATCACCACCGATGGGAAACACCTCATTTTTGACCGGGAAGAAGAGATCAAGACCATTGTAGAAGCTTACAATCTTACCGAAGCGTACGAGCTGGAAAAACATTCTTTGCAATCCGACCCAACAACGGTAATGATGATAACTTTTAAAGGTGGTCAGGCGTATGTGGCCCCTGCTGGCGGTGATTATGTAACCGTGCAGTATCAGGCGGGAAGGGAAAACATTCAGTACCGTGCCTACAACCCTTCCCTGGTAAGGTTTTTTGCCAACATAAATGAAAAGAGCCCATAACAACCTACCGCCGGCTGCCGACGATCTCTGTTGAGCCTGCCGCGATCCTTTTGACCGCGACAGACCCACACAAAACCGCCGACAACCTTTGTCAGACCACTGCAGATCTCTACAGAGCCTCTTGCAACCTTTCGGCTGCAAGAGACCCTTCCTTCCGCCTTTCCCAAAGAGAAGAGAAAAGAGAAGAAGATTTCAACACCTGCAGTGATCGTGGCCCGACCGCTGCCGATACCTCCCGAGCCCGACATGACCGGAAGGCCATGCCGGACCCGTACGGCACCAACAGCGATCTGCGCTCCGGCTGAACAGGAGCTCGCCGGATAAACCTTAAAACCCCTGTTCAACCTTTGCCCGACCGCTGCCGACCCTTGATAAGAGCCGGCAGCGATCTTCGCTCGGCTGTTATGGACCCTTGGCATTATCTATTGTGCTCCTTTGTCTTTTCTTCATACTGAAGAAAGAGCGGTAAATAATGGATAAAAAATGGTAAAATAATACTGACACAACCCGGACAGGAGGGAGCTATGGACGAGGTTAAACTTTCCCCCCGGCTGCAGGCGGTGGCAGCCTTTATCCCGCGGGGTGCAGTAGTAGCCGATATTGGCACCGACCACGCTCTGTTGCCTCTTTACCTGGTCCAGGAAGGAATTGCTCGCCGGGTTATTGCCACTGAAGCCTATTCCGGGCCCTGGCAGCGGGCGGTAGAAAACATTGCCAAGGCCGGATTGAGCGAAAAAATAGAGCTGCGTCAGGGGGATGGGTTGGCCCCCCTTGCGCCGGGGGAGGCGGAAGTAGCAGTACTGGCCGGTATGGGCGGGGCGACCATCCGGGATATTCTCGCAGCGTGGCCACAGGTTGCTGCCAGTTTTGTTCGTCTGGTGCTCCAGCCCATGACGGCGGCAGGGAAGCTGCGTTGCTGGCTGGTGAGGACAGGCTGGAGGATTGCCGCGGAGGACCTGGTACCGGAAGGACGCCGTCTCTACCAGGTGGTGGTGGCCGAACGGGGTGAAGAAGAAGAGACAGACCTCCTGGCTGTTGCCGTCGGCCCCCGTCTCCTGGCAGCACGTCACCCCCTGCTGACCCGGTACCTGCGGGAACTGCTCCGGCGGGAAGAAGAAGTGATCCGGGGCATGCTTAAGGCCCGGGAGAAAAGGCCGGAGATAGGAGAGGAACTAAAGCTGCGGGAAGAGCGACGGCGCTGGTTGGAAGAGAAGCTGGCAAAATTGGCAGAGGAGGAGAAGGAGAATGAAGGTTAAGGTAAAGGATATCGTGGCAGCAATAGAAGAGTGGGCGCCGCGGGATTTTGCTGAGGAATGGGACAATCCGGGACTGCAGATCGGCGATCCGGAACAGGAAGTTAGCCGGGTGGTGGTGGCCTTAGATGTGGACGACCGGGTGGTGGAAGCGGCGGAAAAAAGAGGGGCAGAACTCATTGTCAGCCATCATCCCCTCCTTTACCGGGAGCTGAAAAACCTGGCCGGAGGTACGCCCTTAAACCGCCTTTTACTTCGCCTGGCCCGGGCGGGGATAGTGGTCTATTCTGCTCACACCAATTTGGACAGCTGCCCGGGTGGGATCAACGATGAGCTGGCCCGCCTGCTTGGTCTGGAACAGGTGAGTGTTCTTCACCCGGTAAAGAGAAGGAGCTACTATAAAATAGTGGTTTTCGTTCCCCGGGACCACGCGGAAAAAGTGCGGGAAGCGATGTGTCGGACTGGGGCTGGCTACATTGGCAACTATTCCGACTGCACCTTCCGTACCCCCGGGATTGGCACTTTCCGCCCCCTGCCTGGGACCAACCCCTACCTAGGTCAGCAGGGGAAACTGGAAGAAGTGGAGGAGGTCCGACTGGAAACGGTGGTGCCGGCACCCTTGGTGGACGAAGTGGTGGCGGCCATGCTTGCAGCCCACCCCTACGAAGAGGTGGCCTATGACCTGTACCGGGTGGAGCAGGTGGCGCCAGGGGCAGGTTTAGGCCGGGTTGGCCTTCTGCCGGAGCCTCTTCCTTTAGGCGATTTGGCCAGAAAGGTGAAAGAAACATTAAAGGTAGAGAGCCTGCGGGTAGGAGGTGACCTCGCCAAACCGGTTCAGAAAATAGCCCTGTGCGGTGGCGGCGGAATGGCCCTTCTCCCCCGCGTACTTGCCGTGAAGGCTGATGTTTTTATCACCTCTGACATCAAGTACCACGAAGCCCGGGATGCTGAGGCAGCAGGACTGGCTTTTATCGATGCCGGCCACTGGGAGACGGAACGGATTATCGTTCCCCGAATGGCGGAGTATCTCCGGCAGCAGGCGGCGGCCAGAGGCTGGGAATTAGAGGTAGCGGTGGAAGAAGGCCGGGGGATTCCCTACCGGGCCTGGTAAATGAGAAAAGAGGGAGATAATGCGTGAATGGATTCTTCTGTGGCAGTGGCAGGAAATGGCTAAGAGAAAAGAAGAACTGAATAACAGTCTGCGCTACCTGCCGGAACTGGCGGAGATCAAAAAAATTAAAAGGGAGAGCGAGAAAGTCCAGATGGCTCTAGCACAAGCAGAAGAAGAACTGGAACGGCTGCAGCAGGAAATGGAACAGGTAAGCGAGGAAATCGAAGGAATGGCGCAGCGGGTGAAGCGAGTAGAAGCGGAACTCTACAGCAACAGGGCTCGGCCCGGCCGGGAACTCAAGAGTTTGCAGCAGAGCGTAACTGACTTGAAGCGGAAGCAAAGGGTCATGGAGGAGAAGTGGTATGGCCTTCTGGAAAGGCGGGAGGAGGTAGGAGAACGGCACCGGCAACTGACAGAGCAGATGGCTCGCTTGAAAGCCGACGGACGCAGGCTGTACGAAAACTGGCGGCGCCGGCGGGCGGAGGTGGAAGAAGAAATCAAGCAACTGGAGGAGCAAATGGCCAGCATTGACGTTTTTCTTGACCCCCGTATTCGTGCCCTGTACGAAGAAATGCGCGCCTTTCTGGGACCGGATGTGGTGGTGCGGCTGAAAGGCGGTGTTTGCTCCGGGTGTCATACTGCTCAACCGGTGGATGTGGTACGAGAACTGGCGGCGGGGCAGGTGGTGCGGTGTGAGCGATGCGGGCGTGTGCTGATACCGCCGGAAGAGGAGGAAAACCGTTATCTGCACTGACCTGTTTCCGGGTGCCGGAGGACGTTTCCTTTATTTTCCTTTGACAAACGGGTATTTTTCTGTTACAATAGGCTTCCCAATATGAAATAATGGCTGAGCGGGCTGGACGGTCGCGGGTCCCGGAATGGGGCCTGAGGAAAGTCCGAGCTCCACAGGGCAGGGTGCTGGGTAACACCCAGTGGGGGCGACCCCAAGGAAAGTGCCACAGAAATGCAGACCGCCGGCCCGGCCTGGTGCCGGGTCTGGCAAGGGTGGAACGGTGAGGTAAGAGCTCACCAGCGGCAGAGCGATCTGCCGGCTAGGTAAACCCCACCTGGAGCAAGACCGAATAGGGGAGCAATGGAGTGGCCCGCTCCGCTCCCGGGTAAGGTCGCTAGAGGTGTCAGGCAACTGGCACCCCAGAGAGATGACCGTCCTCGACAGAACTCGGCTTACAGGCCCGGTCAGCCATAGGGATATAAATCCTCCCGCAAAAAGGGAGGGTTTTTATTTTTCCGGCTGCAAAAAAGTCCTAGTTGATTATTGTCACATTGGAGAGAAGAAGGGGTGTGGTATAATTGGATTAGCCAAAGGGACAGACAGGGAGTGAAAAAATGACGCTTACACTGGCCGATCTTACCATACCGAAATTGCAGGAGGCCATGAACCGGGTCGGCTACATTGCCTCCCAGGAGACGGTTGTCACCCTCTACCTTGCCCTGCGTTTAGGCAAACCGCTCCTTCTGGAAGGGCCGCCCGGAGTGGGCAAAACGGAGATAGCCAAGGTCCTAAGTGAAGTTTTCGGAGCCGAATTGATCCGGTTGCAGTGCTACGAGGGGCTGGACGAGACCAAGGCTCTTTATGAATGGAACTATCAACGACAGCTCATTCGTATCCAGTTGGCCAAGGCTGTGGAGGGGCAAACGATCACGGAAGAGGATATTTTTTCCGAGGAGTACCTCCTGGAAAGACCGCTGCTGCGGGCCATCCGTCAGCAAGGGCCGGCAGTTCTTCTCATTGACGAAGTGGATAAGACAGACGAGGAGTTTGAAGCTTTTCTTTTTGAACTTCTCTCCGAATTCCAGGTTACGGTGCCAGAACTGGGGACCATCAAAGCCACCCACATTCCCATGGTGGTTTTGACCAGCAACGGCGAGCGGGAACTGTCCGACGGCTTAAAACGCCGCTGCCTGTACCTGTATCTGGACTATCCTGATGTGGCCACGGAAATTCGGATTATCCAGGCCCGGGTGCCCGGTGTGGGGGAGCGACTCACCCGGGAAGTGGCCCGGGTGGTGGCTCACCTGCGACAGCATCTGGACCTCAACAAGAAACCTTCTATTGCCGAAACTTTGGACTGGGTGCGGGCTCTGATTGCTCTCAATGCCGACCGGCTTACCCCGGAACTCATTCAGCACACTCTTAACGTCATTCTCAAACACAAGGACGACATCAATACTGTCCTGGAGTTTTTGGGCACGGAAGGGCTTTTCCGGGTGGCTCAGGAGGAAAAGGGCCGGTAATTAACTACGGGAAGGTGAAAACGTGGGCCAGCATCACCACCCCATCCCTCCCCGCCCCGACCGGAAAGAAATAGAAGAAGCCTTTGCCGCTGCTGAACTGGCGCCGCAGGCCCAGGCTATTCTTAATTCCCTGGAAAAAGGGGAAAAGTTGCCTGAGCTAATTGAGATTAATGTAGTCAGGTTTATTCACCTGTTGCGCCACTTGGGACTTCGTATCAGTTCGGCCGAACTTTTGGATGCTTTGCGGGGCTTGGAACTGGTAGGGCTTGAAGATCCCCAGACGGTAGCAGCGGCTCTTGCCGCCACGTTGGTGAAGAACCAACAGGAGCAGAAGATATTCCAGCGGGCTTTTCGCGTCTTTTTTGCTCCGCCGGAAGAGAGAGAAGCCCGGGAAGTGAGGAAGCAGGAGCGAAAGGAGATAGAAGAAGGCTATATAAGAGAAGCGGAGGAGGATTTAATCTACCGTTGGTACGAACCGGGACCGGAGGGGAGGAGCGGGGAGGAAAAAATTGACCTCAGCCGGGAAGAAAAGATAATTTACGGCAAATTACCTGAGGACAAGAAAAGGCGGATTAAAGAACTCCTGAGCAAACCCATCCAGCGCAATCCTATTAACGATCCCCGGCCGGTAATTGAAGGTCTTATCCGTAGCACCTTGAACTATTGGAAGCATTACCTGCGCCACATGGACCTTCTCGACGCGCCGGTGGAGGCTACTCCTACCGGCGATGAAGAGATAGACACCATGCTGGTGGAGATTGTGGAAGATTTGCAGGGAGAAGAAGATCTGCTCTACCAGGACCTGCAGAAAATTGCCGATCAAGACCTGGAGAAAGCAGGCAAGATCGTTGACCGGCTGGCCCGGCAATTGGCTGCCCGCATGTCGCGACGTTTTCGTCAGAGCAAAAAAAGGAAGCGGCTGGACATGCGGCGGACCATCCGCCAGAACATCAGCTACGGAGGTTCTCTGTACCGGCTGAGATTTAAAGTTCGCCGGGTGGAGAAACCGAAAATTGTCCTTATTGCCGACGTTTCCGGTTCCATGGCCAAATACTGCCGTTTTACCCTACAGTTCATCTACGGGCTGGCTACGGCCATAGAGGGGATTGAGGTTTTTGTCTTCTCTGACGATCTGGAACACATCACCTGCCATTTTGACCAGGGATGCGATTTTGCCGCTACCATGAGCAACGTCATCAACCAGAGCAAAACCTGGGGCAAAAGCACCGACCTGGCCCTGGCGTTAGAAAAGGTCCTCCGCCATTACCGTTACCTCTTTGACCGACGCACGTACGTAATTATCCTTAGCGATACACGCACGGTAGCACCGGAGAAAGCGGCTAAGTACTTAGCTGACCTCAAAGGGCGGGTGCGCAGCGTTATTTGGCTGAATACTCTCCCAAAAAGGGAGTGGCAGGAAGTAAAACAGGTAAACCTTTTCCGCCGCTACAGCAAAATGTGCGAGGCCAATACTTTGTCCCAACTGGAGCGGGCGCTGCGTACTCAACTAAAGGGTTAGGTAAGGGAGGCTGTATGGGTCTCCCTCCTTTCCTTATATTAGAAGTATTTATCCGCTCAGGAGAAGGAATGGGAAGGGTTGCGTCGAAAATGATGAGGGGGGTTTTTATTAAACAGGAGGTGACCTGCGGTGAAAAAAAGGGTTTTCATCGCTATAGATGTACCGGAGGAAATCAGAGACTGGTTAGAGGAATGGCAGGAGGAACTGCGCCGGGCGGGGATCACCGCCAAGTGGGTAGAAAGGGAGAACTTCCATATTACCCTTAAGTTTTTAGGCGAGGTAGAAGTCGGCAAATTAGGGAACATTCGCGAAAGGCTGCGCCGGGTCGCCCGCCAGCATCATCCTTTCAGCTTGCGCTTAAAAGATGTGGGTGTTTTTCCGCCGGGCGGTGTTCCCCAAATCGTCTGGATGGGGGTTACGGGGGACATGCCTTCCTTGTTGCTGCTGCACCGCCAGGTGGAAGATCAGATGGCCGAGTGCGGTTTTCCTCATGACCGCCGCAAGTTTCACGCTCACCTCACCTTAGGCCGCCTGAAAAATCACCCTGCTCCGCAAGAAGAGGAGTTCTGGGCCCAGTTCCGGGGCATTTCTGCTCCTCTGGATGTGGAAGAATTTCTTCTCATGGAAAGCGTCCTTACTCCTCAGGGACCGATCTACCACGTAATCGAACGGTTTAGCCTCGGCAAACAGGGAAAGGCGGGGCTGGCCAACAGCGGGGTTTAACCATGCAGCCGGGGCTTTCTGAGGGGTGAAAAAGTGCTTATCCGCGAACGCACGGAGGAGTTAGAACTTAAAGAACTGTCCCCGTATGCGGCGAAAAGCCGTTTCACCCGGGGAAGGTTAGTGCCCGAAGAGGAATGCGAGGTGCGCACCGCCTTTCAGCGGGACCGGGACAGAATTATTCACTCCAAGAGTTTTCGCCGCTTAAAACACAAAACCCAAGTCTTTATCGCGCCGGAAGGGGACCACTACCGGACCCGCCTTACCCACACCTTAGAAGTGGCTCAGATAGCCCGCACCATTGCCAAGGCCCTGCGGCTTAACGAAGACCTGACCGAAGCCATCGCCTTAGGCCACGACCTGGGCCATACTCCTTTCGGCCATGCCGGGGAAGAGGCCCTGGACGAAGTGCTGAGAAAATACGGCCTGCGGTTCCGCCACAACGAACAGAGCCTGAGGATTGTGGATGAACTGGAAAAGATGAACCTCACTTTTGAAGTCCGGGACGGCATTCTTAACCACACCGGACCCAACAAACCTGTTACCTTGGAAGGCCAGATTGTAAAAATAGCTGACCGCATTGCCTATATCAATCACGATATTGACGACGCCATTAGAGGTGGTATAATAAGTATTTGCGACCTTCCTTCCGATTGTCTCCAGGTTTTAGGTTACACTCACAAAGAACGGATCAACACCATGGTGCTGGACATGATCCGCAACAGTTGGGAGAAAGACACCATTGCCATGAGTCCGGAAGTGCAAAAGGCCATGGACAAGCTGCGTTCCTTTCTTTTCCAGCATGTCTACATAGGTTCACGGGCAAAGAAAGAAGAAGACAAAGCCAAGCACGTCATTAAACAACTCTTCCGCTTTTTCGTGGAGAATCCGGAAAAAATTCCCAGTTACATGCTCGGTACCAACCCGGCGCGGGCAGCGGCTGATTACGTAGCCGGGATGACAGATCGTTATGCTATCAAAGTATACGAAGAAAACTTTTTGCCGGCTCCCTGGGAGGAGTTTTGAAAAAATTAAAGCCGGGAAAAAATAGAATGTTAAAAATTTGTTAATTTTCGCGCCGAGGAAGGAAAAGAAAACTTTTTGGCGAACATATAATTACTATTCGGTTGAGGGTACAGGGTGATTTTTTTGAGTGGCCGCATCCCGGCAGATTTCGTCGATGAAGTACGCCAGGCCAATGACATCGTTCAGGTGATTTCCGAATACGTTCCTTTAAAAAAGAGCGGGCGTAATTTTGTCGGTCTCTGTCCCTTTCATCCGGAGAAAACTCCCTCTTTTACCGTCAGCCCCGAAAAGCAGATCTTTTACTGTTTCGGCTGCCATGAGGGAGGAGACGTGTTCTCCTTCCTCATGAAAAGGGAGGGGTTATCCTTTTGGGATGCCCTAACCTCCCTGGCCCGGCGAGTAGGGCTGGAAGTGCCTGCTACTCCGGGCCGGGACGGACGCTCCCGTTGGCAGGAGCGGGCCTATGAAATTAACGCTGCTGCGCGGGACTTTTTCCACAATTATCTGCGGCAACCCGCGGGGCAGGCAGGGAGGGAATACTTTTTCCGGCGGGAGCTTACGGAAGAAGACTTAGAGAAGTTTTACTTAGGTTTTGCCCCTGCCGCCTGGGACGAACTGACCCGCTACATGACAAAGAAAGGTTTTCGCGAAGACGAATTGGTGCGGGTCGGGCTGGCGGTGGCTGGGAAAAAAGGAAGTTGTTACGACCGCTTTCGCAACCGGGTGATTTTCCCGATAACCAACCATCGCGGCCAGGTGGCCGGCTTCGGCGGCCGGGTCCTGGACGATTCCCTGCCCAAATATCTCAACTCACCTGAGAGCGACATCTTCAACAAAGGCCAATTGCTCTACGGTCTTTCCTTGGCGGCTCGGGACATCCGCCAGAAGGACGAGGTTATTTTAGTGGAAGGGTACATGGATGTAATAAGGGCCCATAAGCACGGTTTTACTAACACCGTGGCGCCTTTGGGAACGGCCCTCACCCGGGAGCAGGTGCGGCTCATTACCCGCTACACTTACAACGTGGTCATGGCCTTTGACGCCGATACAGCGGGTCAGGCCGCGACCTTGCGCGGGCTGGATTTACTTCAGGAAGCGGGGTGCCGGGTGCGGGTGGTAACCGTGCCGGCCGGGAAGGACCCGGATGAGTTTCTCCAGAAGGAAGGCGGAGAAGCCTTTGCCCGGCTTCTCCAGCAGGCAGAGCCCCTTCTCCACTACCGGATCCGTCAGGCTGGTCAGGGTATAACCCCGGTTACGGTTGAGGATAAGTTGAAAATCCTCCACCGGGTGTTGCCAGCCCTGGTCATGCTGGAGAGTGAAATTCAGCTCAGCGAAGCCATCTACACAGCAGCGGATTTGATCGGCCTCACCCCGGAAGCGGTGAGGTCAGAAGTGGAGAAATTCCTACAAAACAAACGAAAAAGATGGATTGTCAGGGATAATTTGGCGCAAACAAGGAATAATAGAATAATGCCTGATTTGTACCCCACAGGGGCTATCGGCGAAAAGAAAAAGCCTGCCGGCCAGCCGGCCGGCGGACGGCAAAAGGCGGAACGGGAGTTGCTGACCTTGCTGCTAAATTATCCTGACTACCTTCCTCAGACCCTTTCCCGGCTGGAAGCATATCCTTTTACTGATCCGCTGGCGGCAAAACTGTGGGAAGAGTTAAGGAAAGATACAACCGGGGAGAATCTAGTGGAAAGACTTGTCGATCATTTTCGCGCGGATGAGGAAATATTACAGTTTATCAGCAGGTCAGCAATGACGCCGGTAGAGGAAAAAAAGGCGCCTGTGCTGTGGCGGGGTTACGTGGAGAGACTGCTTTCTGAAGAACGGAAAGCCAGGCTAGCCCAACTGCTCCAGGAGATAAAGGCAGCGGAGCAGGCCGGCAACTGGGAGAAAATGCAGGAACTCCTCCTCCAGTACCGAACCTTGCTGCAGCAGGAAAGAAGTGGGGAAAATTGAAGTTAAACTATTATTCGTTAAACACCGATATTTTAATTAAGCAAGTGATTACTGGCGAGGAAGGGGGGGATAAGTATGGCCGAGAACATTTATGAGTTAGACGGGGTCCGGGAACTGCTGGAGAAGGGGAAGAAGAAAGGAGTCCTTACTTACGACGAAGTGGCCAATATGCTGCAGGGTCTAGACCTGACCGCCGAGCAGATTGACGATATTTATCTAAAACTGGCCAGCATGGGAGTAGATGTGGTACCGGAAGTGGCCGACCTTGAACCCGTAGAGGATCAGATAGTGGAATCCATTGGCGAAGGTATGGAAGAAGAAATTGACCTGGACGATCTGTCTATGCCGGAAGGAATCGGCATAGACGACCCCGTCCGTATGTATTTAAAAGAAATCGGCCGCATTCCCCTACTCACCCCTGAAGAGGAGATAGAGCTGGCCAAGAGAATGGAACAGGGTGACGAAGAAGCAAAACGGCGCTTGGTGGAAGCTAACCTCCGTCTGGTAGTAAGTATAGCCAAGCGGTATGTTGGTCGGGGACTCCTCTTCCTGGACCTGATCCAGGAAGGTAACCTGGGCCTGATTAAGGCCGTAGAAAAATTTGATTACAGGAAAGGGTATAAATTTAGCACCTACGCCACCTGGTGGATCAGGCAGGCTATTACCCGGGCCATCGCCGACCAGGCGAGAACCATTCGCATCCCCGTCCACATGGTTGAAACCATCAACAAATTGGTCCGGGTGTCGCGCCAGCTCCTCCAGGAGTTGGGGCGGGAGCCTACTCCCGAGGAAATTGCCAAAGAGATGGGAGTGCCGGAAGAACGGGTGCGGGAGATTTTGCGGATAGCCCAGGAGCCCGTGTCTTTGGAGACGCCCATCGGGGAAGAGGAAGACTCCCATCTGGGGGACTTTATCGAGGACGAAGATGCTCCTGCTCCGCCGGAGGCTGCTTCCTACACCCTCCTGCGGGAGCAACTGGAAGAAGTGCTGGATACCCTGACGCCCCGGGAGGAGCAGGTTTTGCGGCTGCGCTTTGGGCTTGATGACGGTCATTCCCGCACGCTGGAGGAAGTGGGGCAGCGCTTTGGGGTGACCAGAGAACGAATCAGGCAGATCGAGGCCAAAGCATTGCGCAAACTGAGACATCCCAGCCGCAGCAAGAAACTAAAAGATTTTCTGGAATAAATTAAAGGTGGTTCCGCTATTGACGACCGGGGTAATTTGCGGTATAATGTTTTGTGCCTGGTGGTCCTCGGTAGCTCAATGGTGGAGCAACCGGCTGTTAACCGGTAGGTTGCAGGTTCGAGTCCTGCCCGAGGAGCCATTCTTTACGGGCCTATAGCTCAGCTGGTAGAGCAACCGGCTCATAACCGGTTGGTCCCTGGTTCGAATCCAGGTGGGCCCACCATCTCGAGGCCCCATGGTCAAGAGGCCTAAGACACCGCCCTTTCACGGCGGTAACCCGGGTTCGAATCCCGGTGGGGTCACCACGGGCGATTAGCTCAGTTGGGAGAGCGCTTCCTTCACACGGAAGAGGTCGGCAGTTCGATCCTGTCATCGCCCACCATTGCCAACAAACCGCCGTCAGGGCGGTTTTTTTAATATTTGCAGGGTGGTTCTACGACAAATGGAAGGGAAAAACAAAGAAAAAGAATGGGTAGAAATATATACCGACGGGGCCTGCAGTGGAAATCCAGGCCCCGGTGGTTACGGTGTTATTCTCAAAGTCGGTCCCCATGAAAAAGAACTTTCTGGCGGTTATCGTTTAACCACCAACAACCGCATGGAGATTATGGCGGCCATCAAGGGTCTTGAGGCTTTGAAGCGCCCATGCCGGGTGCGCTTGTACAGCGACAGCGAATACTTAGTAAATGCCATGAAAAAAGGCTGGGTGTACCGTTGGCAGGCTCAAAACTGGCAGAAAAGCAACAAAGAGAAGGCAAAAAACAGAGATCTATGGGAGCGATTATTGGAGCTGGCCAAACAGCACGAGATCGAGTGGCACTGGGTGCGTGGCCATGCCGACAACCCCTACAACGCCCGCTGTGACCGGTTAGCGGTGGCGGCCAGCAAAAGGGAAAATCTGGAAATAGACGAGGGATTTGAGAAGGGAGAGTTTAACTGAGAGGACGATGGATTACTCCGTATCCGCCTCGGGGATGCCGCCAAAGGATGTTGTTGTGGGGGCACAGTAGGGTGCAGGCGTAGCACTCTAAGCAACGGGTATAATCTACGACTATTCGCCGGCCATTCCAATGGAAGACCCCGCCCGGGCAGATGAAGGTACACGGCTGAGTACGGCATCTTTCCCGGCAGGGAAGGGGAGTGCGGACAGCGATGTGGGAGACCGCATCGGGGCGAATTTCGGCCGGGATGATTACCGCGGAAGCTACGGGTGTCGGGTTTTTTCTGTGCCCTTTGCTGAGAAGATATTTAGAGGCCATTTAGAATACCCCCCAGTAGCGGAGAGCGCTGTAAGCGTCCCGCAGGGTTTTTAAGGGAAGCTGACGGGCCAGTAATTCGGTGATAATATCCCTCGTTTTTTCTTCTTCGGTCCGCATGTCCTGGGTAAAAACCTGGTAGGCGGCTTCGTTAAAGGTTTTGCTTATGATAAGGTCGGCGTCTGGGTTTTGATGAAAATAGTTCAGGGTGTTGCGATCCCGTAAAGCCGGCTGCCGTCATCCAGGATGACTCCGCTGGCAGTTTTTGCGGTGAGGTCTGTGCGGCGATAGATGAGTTCCCGAACGGTAGCCTCGGTAAATAGACGGGCGCCGGCCTGGACGGCTTTGGCGGCTAAGTAGGGGTCAAAGCGGGCTCGGTCGGCGGTGAAGCTGTTGTAGGGCGGGTGGGCGAAGCGTTGTCCCGTAAAGCCCATTTCTACAGCGGAGTCGGTGTCGGTGAAAAACACTTTTTCGGTTACCACTGGACGTTCCACCGGCGCTTCTTTCCAGAAAGCAGGGAAAACCTTTTTGGTGGGAATACGGTAGATGGAGCCGCCAAACATGTTTTTGCTGCCGGGAAAAGGACCCCGCTCGAGGAGGGCGGTTTTAATCCCGTTTTTAGCCAAAGTGTAAGCGACAGCGGAACCTGCCGGACCGGCTCCCCACTACGATGGCGTCAAAGTGCATAGCTTTCCCCTTTGTTGATGCTGATAGGAGTACCACGGTATTAATTTCTGCTGCCTTTTTCCCCTTTATGCCCGGGTTGGGCAAAAGGCAGGAGACAAATAAAAGAAGAAAAATTTTGTAGGAGAGTAAAATTATGCAGATAAGCGGAGTTATCCTGGCCGGCGGTAAAAGCCGGCGGATGCAGGTAAACAAAGCCTTTCTTGCGGAAGCCAGCCGGCCGTTAATCGAAATAATCAGGGAAAAGGTAGCAGCGGTAGCCGCTGAGGTAATAATTGTTACCAACGACCCTACTGCCTACTTGGAAGTTGCTGCCGATCAGATAGTTACGGACCTGATTCCCCGGCGGGGCCCTCTTGGCGGCATCCATGCCGGGGTGGAAGCGGCTTCTTTTTCCGCGATATTTGTTACTGCTTGTGATATGCCCTTCATTACACCCAGTTTGATTAACCTCCTTTGCCAGAAGATGGAGGAAACAGAGGCCGAGGCAGTAGTACCTTTCTGGCAGGAAAAGTGGCAGCCCTTATGTGCCCTTTACCATAAGAGCTGCCTGCCGGCGGTGGAGAGGTGCCTAAAAGAAGCACGCTTGAAGGTTACCTCTTTTTACCCGTCCATCCGGGTCCAGCCCCTTACTGAGGATGAAATAGCTACAGTCGGCGATCCGCAGCGCCTTTTTTTTAACGTCAATAGGCCGGAGGACTGGGAACTGGCCCGCCGCTGGCTCAGGGATGAGGCAATCCGGCCTGGGAAAGGGGAAGAATAGTCATGGAAGAAGTAACCCGCCGCGTGACCATCTGGCAGGAGCGGGAGGGTGAGAGACGGGAACTGGAAGACACAGTGGTGGTGGAAGCCCCCCTGACCGTTTTTTTCAACGAGCGGGAAGTTGTGACCCTCCTCTGTACCCCCCGCCATCTGGATGAGCTGGCGGTAGGATTCCTCCTTTCGGAGGGCTTTCTTAAAGAAAGGACCCGCCTGGAAAAAGTAGAAGTAGATGGGGAAGAAGGTAGAGCGGTGATTTGCTACCGGGGGGATAGCCCTGTAGCTCGGGAGACCTTTCTCAAACGGGTGATAACCACCGGTTGCGGCCGCGGTACGTCTTTCTATCACCTTACCGACGCTTTTATCCGCCCGGTCAACGAAACGAGGGTAACGGTGGACGGTGCCACCATCCTCCGGCTGATGCGGGAAGCCCAGAAGGCTTCTGAACTTTTTCTGACCACAGGCGGCGTTCACAGCGCTTTTTTGGCCAATGAAAAGGGGATCATCCTCCTCAGGGAGGATATCGGGCGGCACAACGCCCTGGATAAGATTATCGGCCACTGCTTTCTGCACGGGATATCAACGGCAGATAAAATGCTGCTAACTACGGGGCGCCTTACCTCCGAAATAATTCTCAAGGCGGCACGGCTGGGTATACCGGTAGTGATTTCTCGGTCGGCGCCCACGGCCATGGCCGTTGAACTGGGAGGGCGGCTGGGGATTACTCTTATCGGTTTTGTTCGCGGCAGCCGCTTCAATATTTACACCCACCCCTTCCGGGTAGAGGGAGGCCAAAGATGAGGGTACCGGTTGTATCAATTGTCAGCCAAAAAGCGAAAAGCGGGAAAACCACCCTGATTGAGAAGCTCGTTCACATTTTTAAATCGCGCAACTTGCGGGTGGCGGTGGTGAAGCACACCGACCACGAATTTGAGATCGACGTTCCCGGCCGGGATACCTGGCGTCACGACCGGGCCGGAGCCGATGTGGTGGTAATCGCCGGTCCGCACCGGGTAGCGGTCCTGGAAAAGGTTAAGCAGGAGAAGAAGGTAGAAGAAATTTTAGAGCAAATCCCGCCAGTAGATATAGTGCTGGTCGAAGGGTACAAAAGGGGCCCTTATCCCAAAATTCAGCTAATGACGGCGGAGGAAGCGGAGAAAAAGGACCTGATCATTTCTCCCGCCGAACTGATTGCTGTAGTCTGTGACCGACGGCTTTCCGATCTGCCCGTTCCCTGTTTTACTTTTAACGAAGCCCGACGGATAGCCGATTTTCTCCAGGAGAAATTCTTGGCCCGGTAAGGTGGAGACGGTCATGCAGGCAGGCGACAGCAGCGTTGGCATTTTAAAAAAAGTTCCCCTTTTTGCGGAACTGGATGAGAACGAACTAGAGCGGCTGGCTGCCCTCGTAGTTTTCCGCGATTACCCGAAGAGCGCTTTTATTTTTATGGAAGGTGATCCCGGAGAAGCCCTCTTCTTCATCAAAAGAGGGAAAGTGAAAATTTACAAAACCACGGCCGAGGGGCGGGAACAGATCCTCCACTTTCTCAAAGAAGGAGACATCTTTGCCGAAGTGGTTCTTTTCGACGGGGGCCCTTACCCGGCTACGGCGGAAGTTATGGAAGCTTCCACCATTGGCATGCTGCGCAACGCCGATGTGGAAGATCTCATCCGGCGGGAGCCGGGGATAGCCATCAAGATTCTCCACGTAATGAGCCGGCGCCTGCGGGAAGCCCAAGCCCACATCCGTGATATAGCGCTGCGGGATATGTACGGCCGGGTGGCCAGCGTTCTTTACCGGCTCTGTCAGGAACACGGTACTCCCTGCCGGGAAGGGGTGAGAATCGACCTGGGCATCAGCCGGCAAGAACTGGCCGGCATGGTAGGCACCACCCGGGAGACGGTCACCCGCATCCTGAGCGAATTCAAACGGATGGGAATCCTGCATTTGGAGCGCCGGGGCATAATCATCCGCGATGAAAAGAAGCTGAAGGGCTTGCTGTAGAAATGCAACGAAATTCTTTGTAAAATGATGTAAAAACTGTCTTGTCTCCGCCTTTTGTTTGTGATACAATTGCTGTGCCAGCCAAAACTGAATACAACACGCTGAATTCGTAAGAAGCGGAGGACCCACTTTTTTCTGGGGTGAATCCGGCCGAGACCGCGTTAAGCGGGGAGGTGCGGTAGGGTTACCCTTTCGACCCGAACCCGTCAGCTAACTTCGCAAGCGTGGAAAGGGCAGGGTAGCTCCTGGGGGAAGCTATCTCTGGGGTAGTTTTCCGTCCCGTTGGGCATACCAGGACTTTTGGTTTCCGAAAAAACTCCGGTTCTGCCGGAGTTTTTTTATGAGAGGAGGTGTTATGACAATGACGCTCAAAAAGCTTCTCCGCAAAGGTCGCGGTACTGGTCACGAAGAACCGCCGAAATATACCGAGCTGGAAAAAAGAAAAATCGCCCTGCAAAGGGCTGAACAACTGAAACGCCGGATAACTGAGTATCTGGAAGCTTCCAAACACATTCCTACCGGTATGTCCTGCCGGGAGAAAATTGAGGCCCAGAAAAAGAAAATCCTGGCCCTTTTTGGCGCTACGGAACAGGATTGGCAGGACTGGAAATGGCACATGCGCCATCGCATCACCGATGCTGCTACCTTGGCTAAAATACTCCCTCTTTCCCCGGAAGAGATAGAAGAGATTGAGCGGGTGGGGAAGAGGTATCGCTGGGCTATTTCGCCCTACTATGCCAGTCTGCTGACTCCCGGTGACAAAAACTGCCCCATTCGTCTCCAGTCCGTTCCCGATCCCAGGGAGCTGGAAGACGAGGTCGGGGAAGAAGATCCCATGGGTGAGGCTTTCACCTCGCCGGCTCCGGCGATAACCCGCCGTTATCCGGACCGGCTCATCATCAACGTTACCAACCAGTGCGCCATGTACTGCCGTCACTGCCAGCGCCGGCGCAACATTGGCGAGGTGGACAGGCACACGCCGCTGGCCGACATCGAGGCAGCCCTGGATTACATCCGTCACCACGAGGAGATCAGGGACGTGCTGATAACCGGCGGCGATGCCTTGATGTTGAGCGACAGCTTCTTAGACTGGATTCTCACCGAACTGGATAAAATCCCCCATGTGGAGATAAAACGGATCGGGACGCGGGTACCTGTTACTCTACCCATGCGCATTACCGACAACCTCTGCGCCGTTCTGGAAAAACACCCGCCCATTTACATCAACACCCAGTTCAACCATCCCAAAGAGGTAACGGCGGAGGCGAAAGCTGCCTGCGACCGGCTTGTCCGGGCTGGTGTAGTTTTAGGCAATCAGGCGGTTCTCCTCAAAGGAGTCAACAACGATCCCCACGTAATGAAGAAACTCAACCACGAACTGTTAAAGATCAGGGTGAGACCGTACTACATCTTCCACGCCAAAAACGTCAAGGGTACTACCCACTTTGTCACCACTATCGACGAAGGCTTAGAGATTATGGAGAAACTGCGGGGCTACACTTCCGGTTTAGCTGTTCCCACCTACATTCTCAACGCACCCGGCGGTCTGGGCAAAACCCCCCTCTTCCCGCCTTACGTTATCTCCCGTGGCCCGGACAGCATCACTATTCGCACGTGGGAGAACCGGATTATTCAGTATCCCAACGGCTTGCCTGCTGATCGGCGGAAATTCCCGGTGCGCTATTTGCGCAAGCTTTGCTTCCCTGAAAAATGTGAATATCGTAACTGTAGTTGCCCTGACGAACAGGAATGATATTTTCCTCCCAGTGCCAACCTTCTTCTTTCATTTCCTGGAGCAGACGGAGGGAGTCGAAGTGTCCCGGGTCGGCTATTACCAGCTTACTCCCCGGTGCCAGGGAGGAGGCAAAAATTTTCTTCAGATAGGGGAAAGTGGCGGGAAGGTAAAGAAAATCCGACCCGATGAGGAGATAAAATTGCTCGTGGATGGGAAAGTTGCGCCAGTCGGCTACTACGTGCCGTACGGGAGAGAGGTTGTTGAAGTGGGCGCTCTGTCGGGCTAACCGGACGGCCTCTTCCACATAATCAATCTGCACCACTTCCCGGGCGTCGGCCATGGCGGCCACCAGAGCGGGAAGGTCCAGAGCGGCTCCCAGTTCTAGAACTGTCTTCCCCTCGAGAAGAGGGGAATTTATTTATCCAGCGGGCCAGGGCCAAAGCAGCCGGCCACACGTCTACCCACACCGGCGTTTCTTCTTGATAGAGGGAATCCATGTAAGTTTCGTCCGGCGTTGTCTACCACCGTAAACCGCGCCGGCCAGCCCAGAACATCGATTTCGATCACCCGGGTTTGCAGCAAGTTTCCACTTCCGGCGAAAGATTCTTCCAGGTATTTGTCGAGATTATAGCAGAGGGAGCGTAGGGGCGGCAAAAAAAAGAGAGGTCTACCTCTTTTCCGGCCGACATAAAAATTAGGTAACAGAAGCTGGTGGCGGAGGGGGTAAAATGCGGCTCAGCGAACTGATGGGAAAAGAAGTCGTCAACCTGCACAACGGCAGCCGGTTAGGAGTGGCGGGAGACTCCGACTTGCTGGTGGACCCGGTAACGGGTCAGATTCAGTCTCTTATCATGCCTGCCCGAACCACTCCTTTCAACTTTTGGACGGAAAAACCGGCCCTGGTTATTCCCTGGTCGGCGGTGAAAAAGGTGGGCAGTGAGCTGATTATCGTCGATTTAGACGGCACCAGTGGCGACCTGCGCCGTTTCTGAGGCTTGCTTCGGACCCCTATTGACAAACGGGGGTCTATGTTTTAAAATTTATAATGCACTCTTCGGAAAGGGCGTGGGGATATAGCTCAGCTGGGAGAGCGCTTGGTTCGCATTCAAGAGGCCGGGGGTTCGAGTCCCCCTATCTCCACCATGAAAACGTTACAGCGGCAAGGGTTTGCGCCCAAGCCGCTGTTTTTGTTTTTATGGTTCGCAGGCGGATTGCAAACATTTTGCAAACATGCAAACAACACTGCGAACATAGGCCTACTTTTCTTTTTTCATCAACTGGTCGAAAACTGCCGCCCTGTCCTGCATCTCGGGTAAAACATGGCTGTAAATGTCCTGCGTGAAACTTGTCGTCGAGTGTCCGAGCCGTTCGGCAATCACCTTCACCGGTACGCCTTCCCGGAGCAGGAGGGTAGCGTGAGTATGCCGCAGATCGTGAAACCGGATCGGCGGCAGCCCGAAGTGGGCCAGCAGTCTTCTGAACGCCCGGTTCAGCCAGTCAGGATTGAAGGGACGACCATCCTCCCAGCCACACACGAACCCGCCGTCGCTGTACGCCGGACCGAGTTTCAGCTTCAGTTCAAGCTGTTGCCGGAGGTGCCTTTTCAGTTCCTCCAGCACAGTCTGGGGGAGCTTCACCATTCTTTCGCTTTTCTTTGTTTTCACCGGGCGGAGGCGGAGTTCCCCTTCTTCGTAGTCGAGAGAGTTTTTGATATGTAGGGTACCAGTTTCGAAACTCACGTCCTGCTACCGGAGACCGCACACTTCGCCGCAACCGGAGACCGCCAGTGGCGGCGAGAAGAACAGGGATAAAAAGTTTTGTTTCCCGGCATCCGTCGAGCAGGAGGCCGACTTCTTCAGGCGACAGCCCCTGCGGTTCGAATCGGTTTTTCGCCGGCGGGTCTACTGCGTCAGCAGGATTTCTCGGGATGAGTTGCCATTTCACGGCGTGGCCGAGTGTTTCCTTCAGGACAGCGTAATGGTAGCGGACCGAAGTAGCGGAAAAGTCGCTTTTCGCCAGCTCTGAAACGAACCGCTGGGCGTGGAGCGGACGGAGCTTCGAGAGCAGGACGTTTCCGAGGATTTCCCGGATCTTTTTTCCGGCCCAGACATACGCCTGGTAAGTGGAAGATCGCACCCGTTGCGAAGCATATTCGCTCAACTAGCGGTCGAAAAATTCGGCGACGGTCATATCTGCTGGCTCTATAAATTCTCCTGTCTGCACTTGCCGGATAGCTTCTGCCAGCGCCGCTTCCGCTTCTTTCTTCGTCCGGAACCAGGAAAGCCACTTTTGTTTGCGTTTTCCTGTCACTGGATCACGTCCAAGATCGAAAACTACGCTACTTGTTTCCTCGCTTCCGCACCTGACCACGCACTTTTCCTCATCCCCTTCCTTTTTCTAACAACACGATCGAGGCGACGACTGTGCCGAGGATTTCAACTTCGTTCCGTCTCTTTTGCTGCGGGCTCAAAAAGCAGGTTCGCAGGGACCAGCAGTATCCTCCTGCTGGCAGCAGAAATCTTTCTTAATTTTTGCGTCCCGACCGCAGGCGACGGGAGCAATGTCGCCTTCTTCTGCTTGTCCACGCCGGACGAGAGCATACCCACCGGCGACGAAATGAGCAGCCGCCATGCTGTCGTCCTGAACTGGGAAAAGAAAAAGCGTCCCTTCTTCTAATTTTTTATTTTCTTCGGATTAGCAAAAACCGGATAATGAACATAGGGAAAAAAACGGCCTGACACTGTCGGCCAGAGGGGTGGCAGTTCTTTTTCTGCCGACGAGAAAAGGTCGTTGCACCCGACGCCAAGAGCTTTCACCAGCCGCCGGATCGTCTCTTCGTCGGGGAAGCGGGTTCCGCTTTCGTACTTGGCAATCGCACTGCGGGACACCCCGGCTAATTGAGCCAGTTCGCCCTGGGTGATTTTTCTTCTTTTTCACAGCTCCCGCAGTTTTTCAGCAAAACCTACTTATTCACTCCCTTATGATATCTATTCGGTTCCACAGTGGCAAAGTTTCTTTGAAAAATTTTTTCGAATTCAGTTTACCAATAGCAGCAAATTCGTTATGTATTTAGGAGTTAGGAGAGAGATGAAGAGGAGGAAAATTTTTCAAAATGATTTCCAAACTGCTTTGCCAACCAAAAAAATGCGCAATAGCACAAGTAGAAAAAATACAATTTGGAACCTGTAAAAAGAAAGCCGAAAACAGAACGGCTAAACCAATTTAATCGTTTTGTTCACGAAGGAGGAGGGGGAGTTTAAAAACAGTCATGTATTTATTCCTGCCTCCTTCTTTTTATCTTTAAAAAACACAGTGAAGCAAAAGAGGGTGTTCCCTATGTTTGAGAAAGAAGACCGTGAACTGCCTGCCATCCTGAAGGTTGCCGACATTAAAAAACTTCTTCGGTGCAGTACAGGCAAGGCGTACGAGATTGTTGCCATTGCTGAGAGAACGGGTGTATTTCTTGTCGTTCGGGTTGGGAAAAGCTATCGTGTACCGAGGAACCCGTTCCTGGCGTGGTTGGCAATGCCGAAGAAAAGCGAAAGCGAAAAAGTGAAAGAAGGAAAGGAGTGGGAATGGTTGGCGAACTAAGGAGGAAACATTCGCCGGAGAAAGCTGCCCAACTGTTGGGGGTTTCCCGTGGTTTTCTCTACTACCACTTCGGGTGGACCATGGACAAAGTGGGGTATATATTTAGGAAGTACGGGAAAGCGCTGGGCGAAATAGTGCAGGAGTACGCCGGAGATAACGGCTGAACGGGGGCTGGCTGAAACGACGCTATAAATTCATTTGCGCAGAAGGTGGAATTTGGTGCGGAATAAGTGAAGTGTTAGAAAGCTATGCTCTTCAACCATTTTGCTTTTCTTTTTTCCTGGTGTGGCGATAGGTGTCATCGGAACGGTTGGTAAAAGGTTGCTACTCTTTAAGGTTTTAACAATATGTCGTTATCTACCCTGTGGAGAGGGGTAGTAGAAACTTCTTGCAGCTGGAAGGAATTGCATTTTCAATGTCGAATTTTGTAAAAGGGCTTTTGTGGCAAAAGTAGAGAAAATTTTAAAAACAGAAAATCTCAAATTAGGTTGGACAGGGCTGAGAGAAAGAAGGGAGTCGGGAGGTTAATGGGGCGCGGGTCGCTGGCTTAATTCTGATTTGGCAGGTAAGAATTAGCAGATACTTTCTGCTGTGTTGGATTGGTGTTTTTCCGAATTTGCTGTTTCAAACCTTGTTCTAAAAAATCAAAAAGGGTGCTGTTGTAACAGCCTTTGTCCCTTCAAACTGATTGCTACCTCCTGCGTTGTTTAGACATTCGGTGGATTCTGTGTTCGTCACAGCGATTGTGTCCAAATCACTACCAACCAAAAAGAATTAGATAAAGCCAGCTGTAACATCAAAATATTCCAACGAGTATTAAAAATTTTCCGGAGGGCAAAATGACCTCCGGTGTAGCCTTGGTACCTCTCGCCTTCATTTTTATTCTTCCTGCCGGTAGGCGCAGAAGATTTCGCTGTCTCACAGGGTGTAATTTAAGAGCCAGCAGGAGGCAGTAAATGCCGGGTACGTGCTGTGCAAGGTGTGTAAACCTTAATACCTTCCCGGATGGCTATTGCTCCGGCAATTTGCAGGCGAGAAACCTGTCTAGGATAAGGGAGGTGGAATACTTACCAAACGGCTTTCCCTGGATTCCTGGACTTTTACCCATTTTTCAGGGAGGGATAACTTATGAGACGTTTGTGCATCGTTTTTGCTACTCTGATTTTGGTTACGGCTTTGTTCCTTGCTGGTTGCGGTTCTCAAGAAAAGAACCAATCAACCCCAAAATCACCAGTTAGCACCAAGAAGTTGCCGGCTAATGCCGAAGAAGTCGTCAAAGCTCTAAAAGAAAGCGGACTTCCCATTGGCAAAGTCATGGTGTTTACAGCAGAAAATGACCCCAATTCTCTTTTAGGAAGACCCGGGCAGTATACGAGTAAAGTTAACTTTGTTGACACCAGGATTAACGAGCCAGTTTCGGACAAAGACATTTCGGTAGAGAATGGCGGTTCGGTAGAGTTCTTTGCAAACAAAGAGGATGCGAAAAAAAGGTATGAGTATGTATCCGCTATTGCCAAGTCTGGCCCGCCAATGTTTGTTGAATACGACTACCTTGTGGACAAGGTTCTACTGCGAGTTTCTGGAAAACTTACACCCCAGCAAGCTGCGGAATATGAAGCAAAACTAAAAGAAATTATGATGAAATAAACATTGTGACAGTAAAGCGAAAGGGGATGTAGGCGGCGCTCTTCTCCATACTAAAGGTAGAGTTTCCGCGCCGCCGGATTCTGATGAAGTTTGGGCAGCAATGGGCAGTCTGGATAACAGCGAATGGTGTAGGGCTGGCAACCTTTTTTGATTGAGTGGCAGAGTTGAGGCAAAACGTGAGCATAGGTGCTTAAAAAAACCTGTCTCTTGAGGTGGTTGTTACTCTGGGTCCTTGCTGGGCTGCCACCTCTTAGTAAATTCTGGCCTTTTGTTTTCGGAAACCTGAATTCGGTTTGATAGTATTTTTCCTGCTTACTGGTTTTCTTATACAATTATGTTAAAGTGTTCTTAGAAACGAGGCGGCAGAAATGGGCATAAGCGAGAGTAAGCTTATAGCGGACAGGGCAAACACTCAGAAAAGCACTGGCCCGAGGACGCCTGAGGGCAAAGCCAGGGTGAGGCTTAACGCCTTGGAGCATGGCATCTTGGCCAGCGAAGTGCTAATTCAGGCGGGGGAAGGGGATGAAGAGGCCGAGGTCTTCGAGGCTGTTTTGGCTGAACCCAAGGACGACCTGGCTCCGGCCGGGGCTTTGGAGGAGCTGCTGGTGGGAAAGCTGGCTGTCATTGTCTGGCAGTGGCGGAGGGTGCTGCGGTACGAGCTCGGGGCCATGCGGGAGCAGACCGGCGAGGCTGTGGCCGTCTGGCGCAGAGAGCAACACACGGCCTACCTGCGGGCCAAGGCCATGCGGGAAGAATATCCGAGCTGCCACCGGAACGATCCCTCCTTGAAGGAGTGGAAACACACTGAAGACCTGAAGGGGGAGCGGAAGGACGGTCGGAAAAGGGCTGAGGCCCTGGCAGAGGCCGACCCCCTTGTGGGTTCTGGCCGAGGCTTGCGAGAGAGGCTGAACGTCAAGTGACTTTTGGGGCTGAAGGGCGCCGAGGAGGGGTACGACTTTGATCTGGGACCTATGCCAAACTCCGTGCTAACCACCAGAAAAGCAGCCACCCAGTGGCGAATAAATAAAGAGAACTGGAAACTTTGCCAGCTTGGTGGTGGTTCAAGGAGATGGTGGGATACAAACTAACAGGGCGCAAGATGTTCTATGTGTTCAACTTGGACGAACGCGTCCCCCAGGACCACATTCTGAAGAGGATAAGCAAGGTGGTGGACTCGAGCTTCATTCTTGCGACCTTGTGCGTCCCTACTACAGCCACACGGGAGCGCCTTCGATCGACCCTGTCGTGATCTTCAAGATGGTCCTGCTCGGCTATCTCTCCGGGATAACGAGTGAACGCAAGTGGGTTCTTGAACTGCTGCCTTAATTCAGCCTTCATCTGGTTCCGGGGGCGTGCCTAGACGAGATGCCTCCAAACCACAGTATCCTCTCCAAGACAAAGGGCGCGCGATGGTGTGCGAAGCCTACGAGCAGTTCTTCGCAAAGAGGCGGGCCTTGTGAAAGGCAACACAAGGTCTACTTAGACGCCATCTTTCTCGAGGCCAACGCTTCTTTGGACTCTCTTAAAGGAGTGCGGCATGGTCCAGACGTTCAAGTACACACCGGAGCAATACCTCCATCAAGATTCGCGTTTGAGTTTGGTGCTCTGGCATCCGAAATTTATAGACTTTTGGCAACAGGCCCTTGTTGATTATTAACATCATCCATGTTCTTTGTGGGGGGAATAGGAGGTTGCAGTGGTTTTACGACGACACAGGCTACTACAGCTATGTGCTCCTTAACGCAGGCGAGGTTCAGTTTAAAAAAGTGCAGGAAATCCTCAAGAGAGAAGGGCTCCAGGTATTGCTGGCTGGCAGGAGTTACCGCCCGGCCAGCAATGGCCGCCAGTACCAGTGGTACATACGGGTTGCGGATGAGAGTGGGAGGCACCCCCGGCCCGACAGGATAGCGAGGGCTCTTGCTGCTTGCGAAGCTCAGGAAGAGGACATAAGGAAGCTGCAAGCCGAATTAAGTGCGGTAGAGCGCCGTCTAAATGCTGCAGAGCACCGCTATCAGGCTACCAAAGAGCGGCTGGAATGTGTGCTGCGCCAGTACCAAGAGCTACAGAAAACCTATAACGAGACCCGCCGGGAACTGCAAGAGTGCCGGGAAAGAGCAGGCCTCCTCGAGTCGCAGCTGAGGCAGATTCGAGAGTCAGGGCTGAAACCCGAGGAAATAGCCAAGATACGCGAGGAGTATGAGGGGATTGTCCGAGATCGCCAGAGATTGGCGGAGAAACTGGCAAAAACGGAGAATGAACTGAATTCACTGTTGAGTGAATATGACAGGGAAGTCCAGGAGCGTGATCGAAAGATTGTTGCCCTGGAAGAGAGGTGTGCTGACCTCCAAGGGCAGGTCGATGAACTGGCCGCGGAGAATGCTCGGCTTGCCACTGAAAAAGAGAAAATGGAAGCTGTGCTGGAGACTAGGAGGAAGGGGAAACCTTTGAAAGACCTGTTCTGCCGAATGTTTGAAGTTTTCTTGCCTAATGTCTGCTTCCTTAGGGGCTCGCTGGACACACTCTGGCATGAAGTGCCCGACCCCGTTGACGCGGTGCGGGTGCTAACTACGCTGGACCAGTTAAAGGGCAAGCGGGTAAGGAGCACGGAAGAAACTGGTAAGTGGTTGGAAAGGCGCTTCCAGGGAGATTGGCGTCTTTACTATAAACGGTGTGATGATGGGCGCTATAAGGTCCTGATATCACATAAGAAGACTCAAGATACGGACATAGAGTGGCTGAAGAGCGTGGACTGCTGAGGCGAGGACTTCAAGCCAGCAGAACCAACCCTTTCTGATATCTGCCCGATACGCCCGAGACCCTGCAGCCTCTCAGGGCAGATGGTGTTCTGGTTCCGATACTGCATAAACATTGCTTTGCCTAGACGTAGGCAGTCGTTTTGCCATCTTCGTTGGTGGCCTTCGATTGCTCCTGCGGTTTGGCTGACACAACTGGCCACCCCATGGCTCTCTTGCTTCGGTTTCCAGCACTTACGCGTCATCTATATCCGCCTGCAACTCGTCGAATAGCTCCTCTATCTCCCAGTTCTCCACTGTCTCTCCGAGATCAACTACCCTTGTGAGTGCCTTCCGGCCACCAAACCCGCCGCCGGCGGCTGTCGCGCAGCTCGCATAGGCCGTAGTCCCCAGGTCTGATGTCTTCGTAGTCTTCTTGCGGAGTGGCCGCCGGGAGCAGACGAATTTCTAACTTAGCGGCCAAGACGCCTCTTTCTCGTCTAGTGTACGATGCCAAGAGCCGCTGGTGGACGGAGCAGAATTACCGCCAGCTTGAAAACGAACTGGGCCTTAACCATTATGAAGGGTGCACCTGCTAGGGATGGCATCATGATGTAACTTTAAGCTACCACCTGCGATTCCAAAGTTACCCGATAGCCAAGTTCTGCCATGCGGCGCAGGTGATGCTTAATTAACCGCTGAGGATTAGGCTGGTCGAAAAAGTTAGGCCCCAGTTCCCGGTAAGTGCTCCCTTTAGCCAGTAAATGGTAAGCTATAACCAATATGCTGTGCGCTACAGCTACTAGTACCTGTTTCCTGCCCCGCCGTGCAGCTAAACGACGATATTGGGCAGCAAGATATGTCCCTTTTGACTGCGATGCGGTCCAAGCTACCTCCACCGGGGCTTCGCGCACCCAAGGGTTGCCCTTTCGAGTACGCTCCGTCATACCTTTACCGGCACTCTCGTTGTTCCCCGGACAGACACCTGTCCAAGAAGCTATGTGCTTGTGAGAAAGGAAAACGCTCATGTCGATGCCGCCTACAACTATACTCGTCCATGTACCATGTTTCTTTACTCCGGGAATGGTCATCACCTGCCCCAGCTTCTTCGCGAAAGGGCGCATCCGCTCCTCAATTTCGGCCTCCACGCGAGCAATGGCTTGCCCCAGAAACTCAATGTGTGCCGAGTGCTCCTGGAGCAGGAAGCGATGATGAGGTCCCCCTACACCGGCCAGCGCTTTTTCCACCTTGCCTATCTTGGGGTGTAGCGAGCCTCTGGGCCAGCTCCGCCAGAGCATAAGGGTCGCTTGTGTCCTGGGCCAGCGCGCTGAGGGTGGCTTGCCCGGAAGTACCCTTAATGTCGCTGGCCCAGGAGGTAAATTTGGTGTTGACGTCTTCTAAAACCTTCTGGATGCGATTGATGACGTGAGTTTTCTCCCCGCCAAGCACGCTTACTCGCCCCTTCCCGTGAGATGGTTTGTGAGCCGTCCCAGGCCGCCGCTGAAGCACAAAAGTTCTGCCCAGCGTGCTCCCGCAAGACTGGGTAACACTCCGTGGTTGCTGGCGCAGTGGCCAGCTTAATACTCAAAACCGGACTTTTTCGTACCAAGAGTTGACGAGCTTTTTGGGACGGCTCAAAGATAGTGTAGCAACAATTTTCATACCCCGGTGGTGGTGTGAGTGCCATGTCCTAATCGGGCCGCCGCACGTGGCGGGTCGGCGGCCTCCGCGGCGGGTCGGCAGGGCGGCTAACGCGTCGTTTAGGCCAAAGGGTCCGGGGAGTGTGCGGCTGCGTTATTCGCAAAGGCAGCGGAACGACTGAAACCTGCTCGGGTGACCATGGTGGAGCCGGCGATGCTCTGCCAGCGGCTTTCGCGCCGCCAGAGGGTTTAAACATGGTATGGTGTCTCATTAAAGCCCAAAGGGATTCTGTCTATCCAAATTTACAGAGTTGCCTTTAAAAGTCGAAAACTGGCTGTTAATGGAGGAAATTCACTGTTAGTGTAGATAGTATAGTTATTATGTGGATGGCCTGTAAAGTTTTGCAACCATGGCATGATGGATAACGACGCAGACTTAGCCTTTGATTAGGAGAGTTTTCAAAATGCGCGTTCTTCCTGTTAAGAAGCATCACCAAATCAGAAACGGTTAACGAAGTTATAAAAAATATTTGGTGTCTAGATTTTACCAATTGGAAGCCTGGAGGAAGCCAGATTTTCAGGGTGCGGTTTGTTTGACATACCCAAGTGAGGAGGGGGAGAGCTTAATTGGGTAATATCGGATTTGTTTGAAGATAATCGAGAAAGAATTGGGCAGTGGATAGATGAGAATCTATTTCCAGAAGTCATACTCTATCCTTCAAAGAAAGAGGATGAATGGATACAGGAAGACGGGCCAGAACCCGCCTCCAGTTCGTGGTACTGCGCCACTGTGTACCAACTTTCGGCAGGCGGGAAACTTTCGGACATAATCGCACTCACTAAAGAAAAAATAGCCAGAGTGGCGGAACATCCGAAAGAACAGACGGTAACCCTGCCGGACGGCAGACAGATAGCCCTAAAACCGTTTAGAGGTACACATCATTCCAGTTTACTTCGCCGAAGACGGCGGAATAGTAGACAGCTACATGGAAGCAGCTTATTTTGTGCCCACAGAATACCTGGAAAACTAGACGGAAGAAGCTGGCGTATGGCAGACCCCGGTTTCCTTCAAGTCGGCGAACACCGGCCGGTGGGTTTCGAGCTATCTGGACGTGGTGGAGGACACGCTGGAAGAAGCCTTCAAAAAGGCGTACTGTATAATAAAAACTGCGCCTCCTGTAAAACACAGAAACGCGAACAACGTTTGCCTGCAGTTGTACAAAAAATTTGTTCTACCGGGAGAACCGGCCAGAAAATCCGGTAATTCCAGCAAAAACACAAGAAAAGAGGTGAAAATTATGAATTCAAAACTTATAGAACAAGCAGAAAGAAACGAACTTGAAGCACAACTAAAAGAAGGTTACCTTGAACTTGTAGAAATACACCAGAAAGAAGCTGAGTTCTTCTTCCCTGCCCAGTATGAGGTGGTGCAGGAAAAAGGAGATTAAGCGTGGAGACATTTTTCTCCTAGATTTCGATCCTGCAAGGGAAAGTGAGCAAGTTTCCGTCCTGCCTTGGTCATTCAAAATAACGTGGGCAACAAATGCGGGTCCGTCAAGTTTTTTATGTAAACCCCAATTGATAACCGACTCATAGATGACGCTCTATTTTCTCTCTCCGAACAATATGATTAGCTGAGTAAGTATCGGGCCCCAGTTCTTAACCCTGGTA
>JASUSC010000052.1 GCA_030446285.1 Eubacteriales bacterium
ATTTTCCCCAAAAAAAGACTGCCGACAGATACTTTGTCGACAGTCTGAGAAGCCGCCCTGGGCGGCTTCCCGGAACTCTTCCTGCTCTAACAAAGGCTCTTTCCTCCTCCCACCCCCTTCCCCTGCTATATAACTACGGATGGGGGCAGGAAATTAGACCTGGAAAAAATCGCTTACACTACCTCTTCCGCCGGATAGTGGTCGATGTAGTAGTGGGTAACTTCCACCAGACCGCTTTCTTCGATAAAGTTTACTGCTTTTTGCAGTATGCCCTCCACATACCTGTTATCGGTACCTACGCTGGCCATAGCCAGGCAGGAACGCTGCCACAGATCGTGGTGGGAAATTTCGGCCACAGAAACATTAAACCGCTGGCGCAACCTTTCCAGCAATCCCTTAATCACCCTCCGTTTGTCTTTGAGAGAACTGGCATGGGGAATAAAAACTTCTACAACACATGATAGCACTACCATTTCTCTTTCCCTCCATCCCCCTTGCAGGTTTATATACCGGTTTATTATAGTTTTATTTCGCCTGCTGAGCACCAAATCCTGCCTCCCTTATTGTCTTCTAAAAAACATAAATATTCGCCTTCTCAAGCCTTTTTCCTCTCCCGGCGGTACCGGTATATTATGGTTACGCCGCCTTCTTGCCCTTTTCCCCCTTTTTTCAGAATGCGCCGTGCCACCTCCTTCACCAGAGCCGTTTCCTCCATCCGCAGTAAGAATGTGCCCGCTAGATAAACTACAGCTCCGCAGAAAATATTTACTCCCAGCCAGACAACCTGCTTACTTTTGCCCGCAACAGGGAATGGCCAGATTTTGCCCAGAAGGAATAAGACCACCGCCATTAAAGCCGCCGCCAACAGCGCACGGCCGGCGGTGGAGGCTATTCTCCTGCCGCCACAATGGCCTAACCTTTTCACCAGCGCCCGGTAAAGGAGCAAGGCGGCAATACCCACCGAAACCGAAGAACCCAAGGCCAAACCGGCGTGTCCCATAAACCGTATTAGGGCTAGGTTGAGAACGATGTTAAGCCCTATCGCTAAAATAGCATTAACCGTAGGCGTGCGGGTATCCTGCAGGGAATAAAAAGCCCGGTTGAGGATTTCCCTGCCGCCGATACCGAGGAGGCCTGGGCTGTAAAACAGCAGAGCCAGTGAAGTCCAGGCCACCGAATGGGCGTCAAATCTTCCCCGTTGGAAAAGGACAGTAACAATGGGACCGGCGAGAACTGCCAAACCCGTTGCCATGGGTGTGATAATAAAAAACATCAGCCGAAGAAGATTGTTTAAACTGACCTTTAACTCGTCCCAGGCCGCCCGGGCAGAAAACCGGGAAAAATCGGGCAGAGCCACCATAGAAAGAGACATAATGAAGATACCGCTGACAAATCCCTGCAGCAGAGCACCGTAGTTCAAAGCTGCAATGGCACCCGTGGGAAGATAGCTGGCCATCAGCCGATCCACCACGATACCGGTGGAAGCCACGGTGCTGTTGATTAACACCGGTACGGAGAGCCGGGCCACCCGGAGAATATCAGCATCCCGCCAGAAAGGAGAAAAGCGCAACCGCAAACCCAGGTAGTAGGCCACAACACTGAAAAGGAAAAAAGAAGCAAAGCCTCCGGCGAGAGTAGCGTAGCCTAAAGCATAAATGCCGTGGGTGGAAGCAAATACCAGAGTACCGGTAATCACCGCAATATTGAAAGGATAGCCGGAAAGGGCAGCCAAGTAAAAACGCTGGCGGGCCTGGAAATAGCCGCTGGCCCAGCCGGTGAGGATGTTGGCCACCACCAGGGGCATGAGAATGCGGGTAAGGTCGACGGTAAGCCGTGCCTTGGCAGCACTAAAGCCGGGAGAAACCAACCGCACCAGCCAGGGAGCAAAAATTATCGCCACCACGGCAAAAAAACAGGCGAGGAGAAGGAGGGTGCCCCCCAGCCGCCCGGCAAAGGCATTGGCTTCCCCTTCTCCTCTGTTGTTTCTGACAGTAGCATAGACAGGAATGAAAGTTGCCGCCACTGCCGCCGAGACTCCCTGGAAAATCATCATGGGTATTACCGCTGCTACGGCAAAGGCGTCAGCCTCCATACTGGTACCAAAAGCGGAAGCAATTACCGTCTCCCGGATAAAACCCAGTACTTTACTGCAAAAAAGAAGAAGAGAAATAACAAGGGTCGTAGAAAAAAGGGCCTTTTTTTCTTCCCCGCTCACCGTTAGGGCCTCCCGGTTCTTTTTCCCCGTTCATTATATGCCAGAGGGAGAAGAAAAAAAAGCCCCTTCTGAGCGGGATTGGGTCTTTCACCTGGCCCGCGGGGAATGGAGCAGGTCACCGTTGCTGATGTAAGCTTTGGAGGCCAAGGAGTCTAAATAGTGAATGGCACTTATTGCCGCCACCTGGCCTTCGCCCACCGCTTTGGCCAGTTGCCAGGGACGGCCGGTACAGTCGCCGGCAGCAAAAAGACCGCTGATATTGGTCTGCATATGCCGGTCCACCCGGATAACGTCCCCTTCCGTGTCCAGGCCGGGAACGAGTTGTTCGGCTGGAATAAACTTGCGAATGATGAAAATACCATCCACCTCGAGATTGCCACCGCCTTCAATTCGCAGCAGCAGTCCCCGGTCGCTCTCCTGCACCGCCTGGGGTTTCTGGTTGATGACAGTAGCTTCCCGGCGGACAGGATGAATTCCTTCTTCCATGGGGAAATAATAGGTCTCCGCCGCCATGTCCACTAAAAGATTGGCTTCCTCCGCCCCTTCCCCGGCATCATAAGCAATGACGGCCACCCTTTTCCCCTGGTAATAAGCTCCATCGCAGGTGGCACAGTAGCTTATCCCCTGGCCAACCAGTTCTTCCTCCCCGGGGAGATAGTTGGTCTGAATACTACCAATGGCAAGGATTACACTCCGCGCTGAATAAGCACCCTGGCGGGTAGAAAGAACAAACTCCTCCCGCAATGGGTATATCTTCTCCACCACCGCCATTTCAATGGGAACCTCGAGAAGGCGGGCGTGCTCCAAAAATTTTTGCCGCAGTTCCTCTCCATTAACATTGGGAAGCCCGAGATAGTTGTTGATGAGCGGCGACTTGTGCAGTTTAGTACTGCAAAACTCTCCCCCTAAGACAACTACTTCTTTGCGGCGCAGGCGGGCGTTAATCGCCGCCGAAAGTCCCGCCGGCCCGCACCCCACCACAGCTATATCGTAAATTTTTTCTTCCCGCATAACCGCTAACCCTCCGCCCGGCAAACATTCTTCATCGGGTATTATGGCATGAGTAGTACGAAAAAATTCTGCTTCTCCACAGGCAAAAGAAAAAGCTGCCGGCCTTGCGCCAGCAGCCTTTTGCCGTCCTTCTTCCCATTTAAACAAGGACATTTCTCTCTTCAGCCCTTACCGAGCAAAATATCTCCTCAGCTCTGCGCATAACTCTTCCGGCAAAACAACGCTTACTGGTTCTTGCAATAACGTCTGGAAAAAATTCATATCGGGGGCGTAATCTCTCAGATTTAAGAAGGTCCGGGGAATGATGCGGAAGTGGGCCGGGAAAAATCTTTGGCCTTTCGGACCAAAGAACAAGGTGGCGTTAAAGCTGCAAATACCGTTGTCATTGAAATAGGAGAAGATATTCATCAGCCCTACCACCAGGTCCTCCAGGTGGTCAGGAGCAAAATCTGCCACATTGAATACATCCAAAAATACCCCCACTATTTCCCCTAAAATTCCTAAAGAAACAAAGGACGTTAACCAGTGAACCCTTTCGGTCTGCCCGATATACCTTTCCCCTCTTTTTTGCTCCTCCGCAACAAGTTCAGACCAGTAATCGTTCTGATAGCGGGTATAGAACTCCTCTGCCGCCCGCAATTCATCCATAAACTGGTTGCCTGGATAGTTAGTAGCGAAATACTGCTGATGAGGGTGCACCAGTCCCCCACCGGAAGGAGGCATGTAGTTCCACGCCATTATGTGATAGGAAAGGGAAGGGTCGAGAGATTTAACCCTTCTCAAAAAATCAATACCGACGCAAAAAGCGTTGACCAATCTCTCCCTGCTGAACTGGTCGAGGGGAACAACATGGGCCTCAGTCATGATAACTACCGCACTGTAAACGTCGTAGGGATAAAGATTGGGTACCAGCAGCGCTTCCCCGCGGGTAAGCCGTCCTTCCGGGAGAATCCCCTCTCTGAATTTAGGGGTAGCTTTATCTCTGTACTCCCGGCAGAAAGGACAGAAACCCTTTAGCTGCGGGTCGGTGTACTTTTCCCAGTCCAGTTTTTGCGGCTTTATCGCCCCGAAATGGGAAAAGTGGCCCGTCCTTCCCGTAAGGGGATCCCTGCGGATTTGAAACTCCACCGTAGTTGGCCGGAAATCTTGCCGGGGATCGAGAAAAGTGCTGGTTAACCGGACTTCTTCAAACTTGATCTTGCCGGACATATGCTTCCCCCCTGTTCACCCGGGTGACGATTATTTACGGTAATGCTACCCTGGGAAAAAAGATTTGTCAAGGAGAAAATACCCGGCGGGGAGATAGCACCAAACTACAAGGGGGTGTTCGTTCCCCCTCAGATACAATGCGGTCAAAAATCCTACCCAGCGAATGACATCTATTTCCATTTCTCGGTTGTTTTGAAAAATATCTCTCAGGCCTATGCCCCAGAGCAATAATACAGCTGATGCCACAAGCGCAATAATAATTAAACTTACGCTAGCTGCAAACCTCTTTGCATATATGATACCAGCCACTAACAAAACCAAAGAAAAAATAACGTAGCAGTAAAACTCTGAACAAACTATCGCATCTTCCCCTATCGAGATGTGCCAGGCAAAAAAAAGGAAAAACAATAAGAGGGGTGTTAAAACCCCTTTCAAAATAACGGAAAAAGTTTTTTCATCACTAAAACCTCCGGCTTTCATCTACTCTTGCACGGCAAATATCAGAAATCCCGCTTAAGGAATAGTTGCCTCCCGGCAAAGTATATTCCTACCGCTGCTGCAATCATAATACCTAAAGGGAGCCAAGGGAAAGGCTCACCCTGAAAAATAGGCTCTCCCCCCATGTGGTAATAAATTGACAGCACTTTTGTCCCTTCCACCCAGTATTCTACCAAACTGGGTATAGCTAAAAGCAACGCAACTACCCCTGCTGCTCCTCCCGCTTTCAGGGAACTGTCAAAGCACACCGACGCGAATACGGCAATGCCGTAAATTATCGACAGGGCGGACAGCGCTGGGACCATACACAAAAGCAGCTTAACGGAGGTATAGTCGTGGCCGGCAAAAGTTGCCGCCGGGTAAATAGCCAGCGTTGAAAAAATCACTACCAGAGCCAGGATAATCCAGCCCGCCAGGTATTTTTTTGGCAAAAACCTGGCTTCGTCTGACCGGTTTCGTGAGTAAAAATTCAATGGTGCGGCTACTTACTTCGGGGGACACGGCACCCATGCCAAGGACGATGGCCAAAATAGCACCATACTGATTCATAGTCTTGGCCCACTGGGACCAAATGTACGCATCAAAAGTGTTAAGGGAGCCCAAAAACCTTTCCATTCCCGGCGTCATGGCATTCCGGTTAATAATTTTCTCTATAGTATCATAAAGGAAGGGCAAAGTGATATTTGAAACAAGAAAAATCGCCAAGCCGATTAAAAATTTCCACCGGTTCTCCCGCATTTCCTTCTTGAGCAAAACCAAATTGTTCATGTCCTCACCCCCTCAGTATATGCTAAGAAAATCTCTTCCAAGGTTTCCGGGAAAACTTCCAGTAAGGAAGGATTTAAGGAATTTAACAGAGCTATTATCCTATCTATATTGCCGGAAACCGTCAGCACGTACCCCCTACCCTGCAGTTCTATTTTGATAATTTCCGGCCGGTTCGTTAATTCTTGCGGCAATGATTCCCCAGCAAGCATTACTTTAATCTTTTTATGTCTGGCTTTTAAGTCATCCATGGAACTGGAAAAAACCAGCCTACCCTGGACAATCATTCCTACCCAGTCGGCAATCCTTTCAACTTCGTACAATTGGTGGGAGGAAAAAAACACTGTCTGGCCAGTTTCGGCTACCTGCTCCACAATAACGGTGAGGAAATCTTTTATCTTCTGGGGATCGAGACCACTGGTCGGTTCATCGAGGATTAGTAAGTCCGGCCCGGAACCCAAAGCCAGAGCAAGGGCTAACTGGTTTTTCATTCCCTTGGAAAGGGCTTTAACCTTTTTGCCGGTGGGGAGCTCAAAAAGATCGAGATATTTTTTTACCGTTCCGTCTTCCCACCTGGGGTATAAGGCTTTGCAAAAATCAATAATCTCTTTTACCGTCATATACCCGTACATATTTTGAGTTTCGGCCACATAGCCCGTCCGCATTAGGATTTCTAATGATTCCTTTTTCGGATCCAACCCCAGTACCCGGATACCCCCTCCCGTCGGCTGGAGCAGACCCAGAAGCATTTTGATGGTGGTGGTTTTCCCAGCCCCATTGGGCCCTAAGAACCCGTAGATACTTCCTTTTGGCACCCGTAGGTCCAGTTCCTTCACCGCCGCTACCTGTCCGAAAACCTTTGTGAGTCCCCACGTTTCGATGGCAAAATCAGTCACTTTCATCCCTCCCCGTCTCGTTAAACCATTCCTCCAGTCGCCGGTTGATAATCTCTCTTACTTCATCCTTGGTAAACCGGAGATGATGTGCTTCCACCAGCAAGGCATCGATCAACTTTTCAAGCATTTTCCGCCGCTCCTCGGGTAGGAGCTTGGGTTCCCTGGGAGCCAGGAAGGTTCCCTTACCCCTTTCCGTATAAATTATCCCCTCCCGTTCCAACTCATGATAGGCTTTGGCAATCGTGTTGGGATTAACGGTCAATTCTGTAGCCAGGTCCCTCACCGAAGGCAGTCGGTCTCCCGGTTTAAGCAACCCGGTCGCTGCTGCTTTTTTCACCTGGTTAATAATTTGCAGGTAGATCGGTACCCCGCTAGCCGGGTCGATATAAAACCACATCGGCTACTCCCCGCTTTACTAGGTCGTAAGATGGTGTATTATTTTTATGGTGTACTATTACACTGGTACACTTATTATAACCCCTTGATGAAAGTGAAGTCAAGGGAAATTTAGAGAATAAAGTTAAAAATTTTTTCACCACTGGGAAACGTCGCGGGATCCCTGGCAGCGGACAAAAAAATCCGGCCCTCTGGGCCGGAAAAGGCGCTATTTGGTCCGCCGGTAGTAGGCGTAGGTCATGGGCTCGGCATCCACCTTTAACTTGCCCGCCACCACCTCGGCGATAAAGAGGTAGTGGCTGCCCACGTCCACCGTTTTCTCTGGCAGCACCCGGCATTCTAAGTAGGCAATGCACTTCTCGATAATGGGCGCCCCTGTTACCCCGGTAACGTAAGCCACGTCGGCAAACTTGTCCACATCCCGGCCGGAGCGGAAGCCAAAGTGGCGCACCATATCGTGGCCGTCCTGACCCAGGATGTTGACGGCAAAAACGCCGCTTTCCCGGACAAATTCACAGGTGAGGTTGTTTTTGTTGAGACCAGCAGCCACCCGCATGGGATTGTCGGTCACCTGAAAGACAGTATTGGCCGTCTGACCGTTTTTGCGGCCGCCGTTTATGGAAGTTACCACGTAAAGGCCGTAGGAAATTTTAAAAATAGCCGGTCTTATCACTTCTACCTGCGTCTCCGACCCGTCCAGTTGCCAGGTAGGCAACCCGCTCCCGCCGGCCGCTTTCTCCCCGCTCTCTTCTTTTACCTCCTCGAAAAATTCCTTGCCCGCCCCGCACACCGGACAAATATCGGGCGGCTCGGGTCCCTCATGAATGTAAGCACACACCGTGCAACGCCATTTTTTCACCATAAACCCCTCCTCAAACTATTTCACCGTTGACTTCCACCCGCCATTCCACTTCCGCCTTCAGGGAATGCCGGACCACACTGTACTTTTCCATAGACTTTTGCACCGCTAACTTAAATTTCTCCGGTTCACCCCCCTCCGTGCGGAAACGGTAAAGCAGGTTGACCTTTTTTAAATACCGGGGATGCTCGCTGTTGAACTCCCCTTCCAGCTCAATCACAAACTTTTTCCACGTAACGCCGAACTTGCGCAGCAGCGAAACCACATCCATCCCCGTGCACCCGCCCAGGGCCATGAGCAGCATCTGCCCCGGCTTGGGCCCGCGGTTTTCACCCCCCACCGCTTCGGCTGCGTCCATCACCACCCGGTGGCCGGGATGGGCAATCCCTTCAAAAGACATACCTTCCCGGTGAATAACAGTAATCTGCATTCTTCTTCCCCCTTTTGCCGCTGCTTTTTATTTTAAGGAAAATGTAGTAACATATTCTTATCAAAGTATTAACTATTTCTTAAATGCGTTCACAAGGAGGAAACCCTTTTGTATTGCTTAGGAATTGCCGCCAGTCCCCGGCCCGTAAGCAACACCACCCTTCTTCTGGAAAGGGCCCTATCTGCGGCCGCAGCCGCCGGCGCAAGAACAGAAAAGGTACTGCTCCGGGAAATGCAATTCTCCCCTTGTCAGGCCTGTGAAGCCTGCTCCCGTACCGGACAATGCGTTCTCAACGACGATATGCAGCAGTTGTATGAAAAAATTATCGCCGCCGACCGCATTATCCTGGCCGCTCCTGTATACTCCATGGGTATGAACGCCTTAGGTAAAGCCATGGTGGACCGGCTGCAGCGTTTCTGGGCCATCAAGTACGTTCTCCAACAGCCCGTAATCGCAGATAAGAACTCCCGCCCTCCCCGCAAAGGGTTTTTTATCTCCTGTGCCGGGACTAAAATAAAAGACGTTTTCGCCGGGGCGGAACAGGTGGCCAAATACTTTTTCCGCATGGCCGAAGTGGAATACCTGTCCCCCCTCCTCTTTCCGGGAATTGACGAACCTGGCGCCGTTTTCAATCATCCTGACATCATTGCGAAGGTGGAAAAAGCCGCCCGGACGCTGGTAGCAGAAATTCCCTCCGAATGAAACTGTTCTTCCGCCAGCACGGCCACCCGAGATTTCCCTGGGCTGTGCCACTCGTCCGAAGGCGTACCCTCCTATAGAAGGCTTGCTCATCAGGCCGTGGCTTTGCCGGTGGCTTTTTTCAGATTCCACCTCCCTTCTGCCCATCCTTGCCTTAAGCTACGGCTACTGCTACCTTCGCCGTTCGGGACTTCCACCCTTAAACCTGCACCCATGCTGGGTGTACGAAAAAAGCCCGGCCTCCTGCCGGGCTGAAGTTTTCTATTCCCCTCTTTTTCAAAGGGGCGCAGAGGTGGTTCTCCCCCGCACCCTTGCCCCTTCTTTTTCTCTTGCAGGCGGTTAAAACCACCCCTTACTCAACATAACCGTCTTCTTCATAAGAATACGTCCTCCTTTGTCTGGGGGAACATCCGGGAAAAGAAAAAAGAACAGTCTGCCTGCCATCCCTGCTCTACCTGCCGCAGCCACTACGAAAAGTTGTTGGCAAGGAGTCATATCACATACCTTTCCTAATCCCTTTTCCCCGAAACGTGAACGGGCAAAAGCGACTTATAACAGAGCGTTTTTAACTGGTGTGGGATTCATCGCGATAAACTGGAGTTAACTGTTTTAGGGAAAAGGTAATGACTACGATTGCGGGCGGCAAAAGAAAAAATACTCGACTCCCCGTTCCCATAAGAACAAAAGGTAAAATTCCGATAAGGGTGCTGGCAAGAGATAAACAAAGCCCTTTCCCGCACGACAAAGATTGATTTTGAATAAGATACAGAAGTATCGAAAACCAGAAAAAGAGGAGAGCACAAGTTAATGAAAAAGTCTTCATTCCAGTGGCGTAGAAATTGTTGAAGATAAGAATAACTACAGAAAAAAGCGAAAAGTCTGCCACAGCTATCTGCTGTCTTAAAGTTCTTTCTTTTACTCCCAATAAAGTGCCAATTGAAACGGGAAGAAAAACAAAAAGAGCATACACTGCAAGGTCGATTGTCGCCTCAGTTAACCATATGTTTTGTAACTCCCCTCGGGGTAAAAACCAGAACACAAGCATAAGAGCAACAATAAACAGTCTCACTATTGTTGTTACGATTATTTTATGTTTTTTCACTCTCCATGAAAGCAAAAAGCTCAAAAAGAAAAGAAGTAAGGAAATTAGAAAAAGCCAGGGAAATGACATCAACATTTTAGTCGCTGACCACCCTCAATACAAATTCTTTTTTCTTAAGCTCCTCTTTCGGCTCCCCGAGGCACTCGATTTCTCTCACTTTAAACCCGTCATTTTTCACTTCTTGCAAATACTCTTTGACAGCCGTCTTGTACTGAAAATCCAGTTCTTCTTCATTTAGCTGCTCGGCCAACTCCTCTTCCAATTTTTTCGTTAAATTTTCTATTTCTTCAGGGGAAGATATTAGACCTCCGCACGAGTACCCCTTGCCAGAAAACGTTATACTGAAAGGTTGAAGAGATTCTTCTTTTAGGAACGCCTCTGTTTCTTGGACAGTTAGATGACGTTTGAATTCCACTCTATATTTGGGAGTCTTCGGTTTTTTCCCAATCGAACTACCCCACGCTACCGTTGCCGACAAAGCTAAGAACACGCAACAGCTTAAAATTAAAAGCCCTTTCACTGTCTGCTTAAACATTATTTTTCCTCCCTTCACCTTAATAGTACGGACCGTGCCTATCTCCGTTTTTCCATCTACTGTACCATTCTCCGTAACAGTCATAATATTTACCGCTAGTGTCTTTATAGGCTCCTATGCAGCACATAACTTGGCCGTAACAATGATTTCCAGAATCGTCGAAGTGGATCTGTCTAACATAACTGGTCCCAATAATATCTTTTCGATTACATTTAACCCAGTTTTGGATATAACCGCTATTATATGCTACCGAGCCCCAGTACCTGAGGTGGATATCCACATTATACTCCCCTGCATCATAATCGAGCACTGCAGTAGCTGAATTGGAACCCCAGGTAATACCACTAATAGAATTACCGTTGTAATGAAACTGCATCTCAAGACATCTACCCTGATTCTGCCAATACCTGGCTGAATCAGCGTCCTCCTTCGTCCATATCCCTTTCATATATATCCTATACGGATCTGAACTTGAACGCCATGCACTTCCCTCACAAGGAACCCATCTCCCATAATCCACGTCTCTGTGCACGTGATAATAATCACAGCTAGTAGCAAACTCAGCAGCTAAAACTAAGTTTGCATAGGCAAGGCAACCAAACACTACTAAGCAAAGAAGTAATTCTCTTCTCCTAAAAAACAAATTATCCACCCCCGTTTTTATACTTTTGGATTTTGCTACCAAAAAGAAAGCTCTTGCCTTCCAGTAGGCCAGGTTAAGGGATGCTTTTTTGGTCTCATGGGACAGGTTTGGCTTCTAACCAGATAAGGTTGCCCTCGTTTTTTTCCTCTAACCGCTTCCTCCATCCCCCCTTACAAAATTTACCTTGGCCACATTATATCAAAAAAAAAAAAAAAAAACAGCCACTTTTAACCAGGTTAAGAAAATTTTTTCTCTTCCTTTCCTGGCAGTACCGGCGTGGCAGCATGACTTGTAGAGTTGGAATAACTCCTGCCGGTTCAGCCGTGCCTCTCGCCACAGGTTACCAGCTCTGCTTGGCTTGTTCGACAGGCCTCCCCGGGTAAGAGCGCAAGCCTCCCCGCGCCCGCCCCATTTACTCCGCCGTCCTTATGTCTGCCTGGGATTTCGCTGTGTTGTGCCAGTTCATCCAAATGGCTTAGCCTCGCATGGGGTTCTTTGCCTTCGACTAGCAGATTGGGCTGCCTCGCCTGCAGTGGACTTCCACCACCAAGTTAACGCCCATGCTGGGCGCACAGAAAAAGCTGCCGGCCTTGCGCCAGCAGCTCCATTGTCGTCCTTTTTCCCATAATTCTCTTCAAACGAGGAAACCACAGGTGCCCTATGTCTTTACCTAAGCCCTCACCGAGCAAAAATACCTTTTCACCGCCGCGCATAACTCTTCCGGCAGAACGACGCTTACCGGTTCTTGCAATAACGTCTGGAAAAAATTCATATCGGGGGCGTAATCTCTCAGATTTAAGAAGGTCCGTGGAATGATGCGGAAATGGGCCGGGAAAAATCTTTGGCCTTCCGGACCAAAGAAAAGCGCCGCATTAAAACTGCAGATTCCCGTATCCTGGAAATAATGGAAAATCTTTATAAGACCTAATTTTCCCGGTCATCTAATCCCCCCTGGGCCACCCGGCAGCAATTGTCTACAGTATATCCTGAGGAGGAAAAAATTGTCAATAGGAACCCCTGTATGGTTTGTGTTAAGATTTAGTGGTTAATTGTAAAATCAAAGGCGACAGCATAAAAAAGTAGAACCATAGCGTGGTGGCAAATCAAACACATACGGGGGGCTTCAGCTATGGCTCTTACCCACAAGAATACCACATCCTCGCACACCCTTAAACACCTAACACACTTCGACAAGGGAAAATTTACGTCCTGCTTAAAGAAGGCTTCAGCCCATCTCAGTTTGCGGCCAAACTCGACCGCCACCCCAGCACTATTTACAGAGAAATCAAACGAAGTACCACTACTC
>JASUSC010000053.1 GCA_030446285.1 Eubacteriales bacterium
CTTAATTTACGACGAAGTAAAAGACCTCTACAGCGAAAACACTGGTAGGCCCAGCATTGGCCCGGTGGTACTGATTAAACTCCTCATGCTGCAAGCCCTCTTTGGTATTCGTTCTATGCGTCAAACTATCGGAGAAGCAGAGGTTAATGTAGCCTACCGCTGGTTTTTAGGCTAGGGGCTGCAGGAGAAAATCCCCCACTTTTCCACCTTCGGCAAAAATTATGAAAGACGGTTTAAAGAAAGCAGCCTGTTTGAAGCTATATTTGAACGGGTGTTAATGGAAGCCATGGAATGTGGTTTTATCACGCAGATGCAGTATTTATCGATGCCACACACATAAAGGCCAGCGCTAATAAGAACAAGTACGTGAAAAAACTGGCCAAGCAGCAGGTGCAAAAATACAAGCAAGAACTTTTGCAAGAAATAAACGCTGACCGGGAAGCACATGGAGAAAAAACTTTTCGAAGACGATGAAGAAAACTGTCCTGAGCCGGGTAACCTGAAAGAAGTCAAAGGAAATACAACTGATCCCGAAAGCGGGCTGTTTTACAAAGGCGAAAAGGAGCGTTGTTTTGCCTATACAGCTTCTGTAGCTTGTGACAAGAACAATTTTGTCCTGGGGGTAAAAGTAGCCCCTGGCAATGTTCATGACAGCCAGGTGTTTCCGGATTTGTTTCAGACCCACGGTAAAAAGTCAAGGATCAGGAAATGGAATTTAGAAAAAGAGTTGGAAAATGGAGGGGGAGATAAGGTTTTGGTCGAGAACTACTTCATTACCATCCCTCTATAGATTTGGCCTTTGCTCAGCAGGGCAAAGACCAGCCTTACTAATTTGCGGACAGTCAAAACCAGCGCTCACTTATGCTGATGCTTGGTAACCTCGCAATACTTGCTTTGATAGTAGGCCTTATACTCCTCGTTGTGCACCCGCAACGAGTTGGCGGCCTGGACCAGGTAGTAGCGTGGCGCAAAGGCTCCGTCACTATAGCTTCCCGGCTATAAGGAGTAAGATGGCCGAAGCGCACCCGTTCGGCGATAACGTAAGCATCGAGAGCATCTGTTTTAGGACTCTTGGCACCGAAGACCTTCTTAAACCCGGCCACCATGACGGGGTTTATTTCATAGACCTTGGTGGAGTATGGCTTAAGCTTTGGGGAGTCCAGGAGGAACTGATGGAGATGGACGCTGTAGACAGAGGTGGCCTCCAACCCTATATGAAGTTGCTGGATGTTAAACTTACGGGCGAGACCATCCAGCACCTCAACCATAGCAGAAGCGCCTTCGAGACTGTTAGGAAAAGACTTAACTGGGGCGAGCTGATGTCCTTGCTCATCGAGGCATACCAGGTCGCATTTAAGAGCGCTGATATCAATGCCTGCAAAAATGACCTGGGCCAAAGGATATCCCTCCTTGGGCTGACCCAAATTAGGGGCGCGCCCTGCAGATGCGGCGCGTAACAACCTCGCGGGGCGATGAGAGCGTGGCAGGACAGCCGGGGGTGCACCTCTGGCCTGCTGAATCCAGAGGCCGGCTGGCCTGTTGGCTCAGCTTACGCGTAAGAAACATGCGCCGCACCGCATGGGTCTCACTCTTAACTGAGCAGTCACCAGAAAACTGGGCTCCAGGAGGTATAGAAGCCGTTGTGGTTGATGCCGGCTACAAAACCCCTTTTGTCTGCTGAGAAATCACTGAGGCAGGTAAACTGCCCGTTATGCCCTAAAAAAGACCAACGACCAAGAATGGGTACTTCAGGAAACGGGATTATGTTTATGAAGAATATTATGATTGCTACCTTTGTCCCAATAACCAAGTTTTAGAATACCGTACTACCAACCGGAAAGGATACAGGGAATACAGAAGTGACCTGAAAATATGCCGGGAATGTTCCCTGCGCTTGCGATGCACCCAGAGCAAAAATTATACGAAAGGGGTCAAGAGGCAAGTTTGGGAACACTATATGGAAAAAGCAGACACACATTTTGGAGAAAGAAACTGTCCAGACGGCGAGGAGAGACCATCGGGAGGGTATTTGCTAATGCGAAAGAAAAACATGGGATGCGGTACACCCATTTTGCTGGATTTGACTTTACAATTAACCACTAAATCTTGCCACAGACCTTTTTCTTTTCCGCTTTGACTTTTCTTTTTTTTCTCTGCTATAATTTACACGTGACAAATATTTACCTACATCAAAATATTACTCATGTAAAAAATAGCAGAAGGGGGAAGCCATGAAGAAAAAGGGAGGGGGGATTCCCCCGTACAGGGAGTTCAGCGAGCTACTACCGCGGGTTATGCTGGCTTTAGGGCCCCGCATTTACGGGGCCTACGGGGTTACAGCCCAGCAGTTCCGCTATTTGCAGGAGATAGGCCGGGGGCCGGTTACGGTGGGGGACCTGGCGGCCAGGTTCCAGGCCAAGGCGCCAGCGGTTACCAGGTTGCTCCGCCGTTTAGAGGAGAAGGGCTGGATTGCCCGTCGCCCGGCGGAAGGGGACCGGCGCATGGTGCTATTAGAGCTTACGCCGGAGGGAAAGAAATTTTTGGATACCCTGGCCCGGAACCGGGAAGAGGTTTTTCGCCGCACTTTTGCCCGCCTTGCCGGGGAGGAACAGGAGATGATCGTCAGAGCTTTTCGTCTTCTCCTGCAGGCTCTGACAGAGGAAGGGGAAAATAATACAACGGGGGGAAAAGGATGAACGACCGTTTTTTACGCGCCTGCCGGCGGGAAGAGGTGGACTGCACGCCGGTCTGGCTTATGCGCCAGGCGGGCAGGTACATGGAGGAGTACATGGCCATCCGCCGCCGCTACAGTTTCCTCGAGATGTGCAAGATTCCAGAAGTGGCCTGCGAGGTTACCCTGCAACCGGTGGAAAAATTGGGAGTGGATGCGGCTATTCTCTTTGCCGACATACTGCTTCCCGTGGAGGGAATGGGGCTCAAACTCGAGTTTGCCAAAGATGAGGGTCCCGTTATTCACAACCCGGTGCGAACGGAAAAGGATGTGGAAAACCTCCGGATTATCGATCCCGAAGAAGATACGGGCTATGTTATGGCGGCCATCGCTTTGATTCGCCGCGAACTGGCCGGGAAGGTGCCCCTCATCGGCTTTTCCGGTGCGCCCTTCACCTTAGCCAGTTATATGATCGAGGGGGGTGGGCCGCGGGATTACAAGAACTGCAAAAAAATGATGTGGCAGGCACCCGACCTGTGGCACCGGCTAATGAAAAAAATTGCAAAGGTGGTTCTCCTCTATCTCAAGGCCCAGATTAAAGCGGGAGCGCAGGCGGTGCAGATGTTCGATTCCTGGGTGGGGGCTCTGTCTCCCGAAGACTACCGTGAATATGTTTTGCCTTATTCCCGCTATGTTCTGGAAGGGCTAAAAGAGGAAGGTGTACCGGTTATCCACTTTGCCAACAACGCTTCTTCCATGCTGGAGCTGGTGGCGGAAGCGGGAGGAGATGTCATTGGCGTTGACTGGCGCATCGACTTGGATAAAGCCTGGGAGCGGATCGGTTACGACCGCGCCATTCAGGGGAACTTAGATCCCATGGCCCTTTTTGCTCCGCCGAAGGTTATCCGGGAAAAAGTAAAGCGAATTTTGGAGCGGGCGGGAAACAGACCCGGCCACATTTTCAACCTCGGCCACGGGATTCACAAGGAAACTCCGGTGGAAAACGTCATCGCCCTGGTGGAAGCCGTCCACGAACTGAGCCGGAGGTAGGGGAGGTATGGCGGAAAAGGGTGTACTGCTGATGGCTTTTGGCGGCCCGGAAAAATCGGAAGAAATTGAACCCTTTGTCCGGCGCGTCATGGAGGGGAGGAAATTGCCCGAAATTGCTCTGGCGCGCATCGTCAGCAAGTACCGGCGGATCGGCGGTGCCTCTCCTTTGCCGGCTATCGTGCGCCGCCAGGCCCAGTTGCTGGCAGAGGAATTGCACCGGCGGGGTTTTGCCTGGGCAGTAAAGGTGGGGATGGGTTACTGGCGGCCGGAAATCGAAGAAGCTCTGCAGGAACTGGAAAGGGAAGGAGTGGAGGAAGTAGCTACCATCAGCCTTTCTCCCTACGAAAGTTCCTTTACCACCGGCCTATACCGGCAGAAGCTGACTAGATACCAGCCACAGCGGAAAAACTTCCGGATTTTACCTGCACCGATGTGGCACCGGCATCCTCTCTATATCCGCGTCCTCTGCCGGCTGATGGCAGAAGCCTTGCCGGAAGAGGTGAGGAGGGAAGAGGTGGCTCTTGTCTTCAGCGCCCATAGTCTTCCTGTCTCCGGAAACGGGAAGGAAAGGGTTTACGTCCAGCAACTGGAGGAGACGGTGGAACTGGTCCTGCAGGAAAGCAGGCGGCAGTGGGGGAGCGTTACCTTAGCTTTTCAGAGCCGCAACCGGGGCAGGCGTATCTGGTTAGAGCCGGACACGGGGGAAGTGCTCCGGGAGTTGGCTGCAAAGGGCTGGCGCCGGGTGCTGCTTGTGCCCCTAGGCTTTACCTGTGACCACGTCGAGACCCTTTACGATATAGACGTAGAGATTAAACAGATAGCTCTGGAAGCAGGAATGGAGTTTTACCGGGCGGGGGTTCTCAATACCGCGCCGGAGTTTATAGCCATGCTGGCTGATTTGAGTCAGAAAGTTCTAGCGGGGAAGATGTAATTGCTGCCCGGGGAAAGGCTGGAGAAAAGGGGGATGGAGATGAAAAGGGTAGCGATAGTTGGCGGAGGCATTACTGGCCTGGCAGCGGCTTTTGTTCTCCACCGGGCCCGGCAGGAAGGGAAGCCAGTGGATTACTTCCTGATCGAAAAAGAACAACGGGTTGGCGGGAAAATTCTTACTGAAGAAATTGACGGTTTTGTCATTGAAGGTGGTCCGGACTGTTTTGTCTCAGAAAAACCAGGGGTGTTTAATCTCAGCCGGATGGTGGGGATTGAGGACCGGATTATGGGGAGCAGCGATGCTGCCCGGCGTACTTTCGTTTTGTCGGGCGGGAGGCTTCTGGAACTGCCAGAAGGGCTCATGAGTTTGGTGCCCACCAAGATTATTCCTTTTGCCCTGAGTCCCCTTATTTCTTGGCCGGGAAAAATCCGCATGGCCATGGACTTCTTTATCCCGCCCAAAAAGGATGACAGCGACGAGACCTTGGCTTCCTTCGTCCGCCGCCGCCTGGGACAGGAAGCCCTGGACAAGATCGCCGAGCCTTTAATCGGGGGAGTGCATGCCAGCGATCCGGAAAAGATGAGTCTCAAGGCTACTTTTCCCCGTTTTCTCCAGATGGAAAAGGAGTACGGAAGTTTGATTCGGGCCATGTTGGCAGCTAAAAAGAGGGCAGAGGCTTATGCCCGCAAAAACCCGCCGGCGCCCGGGGCGAAAAAGAAGACCTTCTTCATGACCTTCATTAAAGGGATGGGGGAGCTTCCCGAGGCAGTATACGCCAAACTGGACCGGGAACGGGTAGTCCTGGGACAGACGGTGACGGGGCTTTTGGTCCGGGAGGAAGGCGGAAAAAAAGTTTATACCCTTGCCTGGGGAGAAGGGCAAAAAGGGGATTTTGACGCTGTAATTCTGGCCCTTCCCGCCGATGAGGCGGCGGTGCTAATGGAAAAAGTAGACCGACAGATAGCCGAAAATTTGGCGGCCATCCCCATGGCTTCTTCTGCTACTATTTCCCTAGCCTGGCGGAAGGAAGACCTACCGGTTAAACTGGAGTCTTACGGTTTTGTTGTTCCTTTGGTAGAAAAACGCCGGATAATGGCCACCACTTTCAGTTCCTGCAAATGGGCGCACCGGACGCCGGGAAAGGATTTTGTCCTCTTGCGGGCTTTTGTGGGCGGAGCGCGCAACCAGCATCTGGTCGAGCTTGGCGATAAAGAACTCCTGCAATTGGTTCGGGAGGAACTGGCCGACATTTTGGGAATAACCAAGGAGCCTTACCTCTACCGTATCTACCGCTGGCCGCGGGGAATGCCCCAGTACGTGCTGGGCCATTTAGAGCGGCTGGGCAGGGTAGAAGAAAGGTTGCGGGATTTCCCCGGGCTCTATATCGTCGGCGGGTCCTACCGGGGTGTGGGGATTCCCGACTGTATCAATGCCGGCATAACGGCGGCGGAAAAAGCTCTCGTCTGAAACGGGAGGGAGAAAGGGTGAGTGCGGAAACCCCCCTTAGCTGGGGTGGCAAGCGCTATCACAGTTTCAACTATCATCTGCAAAAAACTTTTGGAACCAAAGTTTTCAAAGTTTCCCTGGACGCGGGTTTCACCTGTCCCAATCGGGACGGTACGGTAGGGACGGGAGGGTGTATCTTTTGCAGCCCGCGGGGTTCCGGCGACTGCGCCGGCCCCCGGGAGTTGCCCCTGGCAGAGCAGTTCAATTTGGGGCGGGAAAGGATAAGCCGCAAGTGGCCCCGGGCCAAATACATCGCCTATTTCCAGGCCTTTACCAACACCTACGCGCCGGTGGAGGTCCTGCGGGAAAAATATGAGTCGGTTCTCCACCTGCCGGGGGTAGTAGGGGTTTCGGTAGGAACGCGTCCCGACTGTCTGCCGCCACCCGTCCTCGATTTGCTGGAGGAAATGCACCACCGCACCTATTTCTGGGTGGAACTAGGGCTGCAGACCATTCACGACCGGACGGCGGTTCTCATCAACCGCGGCTATCCTTACGAAGTGTTTTTGCAGGCCATAGCCGAGTTGAAGAAACGCGGCCTTCGCACCTGCGTTCACATTATTTTGGGATTGCCTGGGGAAAGCCGGGAAGACATGCTCGCTACTGGCCGGGAACTGGCCCGGCTGCGGCCGGAGGGGGTGAAAATCCATCTCCTTCATCTTATTGAGGGTACTCCCCTGGTTAAGTGGTACGAAGAAGGGCGTCTGCGCCTCCTGGAAATGGACGAGTATGTTAATCTGGTGGTAGATATTCTCGAGATGCTTCCTCCTGAGACCATTATCCACCGCCTTACCGGGGACAGCCCCTGGGACAAATTAGTGGGCCCCCTGTGGAGCAGAAAAAAATTTGAAATTCTCAACGCCATTGAACGAGAATTGGAGGCGCGTAATAGCTGGCAGGGAAAAAAATATCCTGAGATTACCAGCATTTTTTCCGGTGGGGGCTCTTGATTTTTTAACGGAATGGGTTATAATTAACTAAGTACAAAGGCGCCCGTAGCTCAGTGGATAGAGCACAGGACTCCGGATCCTGGTGCGCAGGTTCGATTCCTGCCGGGCGCACCATTTTATTTTTGGGAACAAGTCCGGTAAAAAGCCGGGTTTTTTCTTTTTCCGGGCATAAGAAAATCCCCTCTTCGCCATACTGGTAGCAGAGGCAACTAAAAGAGGAGGAGGGGTTTTTCCGTGCCGCGGAAAAAAAGAGTGGCAGTAGAACAAGGGCTGGGCAACGTGAGCCAGCTTCTGTCTGAAAAGGGATATGAGGTGGTCCAACTGGATCCGGTGAGTCCTTCCGGGGTGGAGATGAGAAACGTGGAAGCGGTGGTTATTACCGGCGGCGACGAGAACATCTTTGGTGTTTCGGCGCTGGAGACGGAAGTGCCGGTAATTGACGCTACCGGGCTTATGGCCGAAGAAGTGTGGCAGCAATTGCAGGAAGTGGAGAGGGTAGGAGAAGAATGAGGCTTAAGGGGCTTTCTGAAGCAGGGCTTTGCACGGCCCTGTTTTTTTATGGGTTTTTCCTGCGGGGAATGAAAAAATAGTTACATTCACCCGGAAATGTGCTACAATTAACTTTTAGGTGAGGCTGCGGGAGGGAGCCGGATGAAAAAGTGGCTGAAAAGAACTGCTTTGTTTCTCGTCTATTTTCTCGTTTTTAACATAGTTACCATGCCCTTTTCCCTGGCTTTTGGTCCTTTTGACCGGTTGCGGGAAATGGTGATGGAAAGCATTGTTAACTCCCGCCGCGGTTACCTGCTGGCATCCCGCTTTTTGCCAGCAGAGGTGCTGGAGAAGTACATAAACGAGCGTCTGCAAGCTGCTGAGCAGATCGCTGAAAGTGAGAGTAAGCCGGTAAATTTTGTCAACAAACATGATCCAACAATTGAGTTGAAAGAAATCAAGAGCTCCAAATTTGAAGGTAAATTACTGATTGTTCACGATCCTACCCGGGTAAAAGTGGTTATGACCCAGACGCCCGGTAAGCAGGGAGAACGAGTCAGCGACATGGTGAAAAGGGTAGGGGCGATAGCCGGCATTAACGGCGGCGGTTTTTATGATTTAAACTGGGAAGGGAATGGTGGTCTGCCCCAGGGTCCGGTAATCCACAACGGGAAAATAATTTACCAGGGGGCGGTAGCTGCCGATCAGGTCCTCATTGCCCTGGACCGGGAAGGACGGTTGTTGCTGAAAAGCGGCAACCACACCTATACGCAGGAAGAGATTGACCGGCTGGGGATTATGGAAGGGGTGAGTTTTGGACCGGTGCTGGTGGCCAACGGGCGCGGCCGGATTATTGGCGACGGGGGCTGGGGAACGGCTCCCCGGACGGCCATCGGTCAGCGGGCGGACGGAGCCATTCTCATGCTGGTTATTGACGGGCGGCGGCTCCACAGTATTGGCGCAACTCTTAAAGATGTCCAGGATATAATGCTCCATTACGGGGCGGTCACGGCTGTGAATCTGGACGGCGGTTCTTCTACTACAATGGTTTACGAAGGAGAGGTCATTAACGTACCGGCCAATCCGCTGGGAGAACGCTACGTACCCACGGCCTTCGTGGTGATGCCGTAATATTAACAGGAGACGGAGGTAGGGAGATGGCGCCGGCGACAAAGGCTGGCCCCGGCGAACAGGTAGCCCTGGGGAGGGCCAGAGCGAAGGCCTATGCCAGGCGGAAAAGAAGGTATTTGCTGCTAACTCTGGCCCTTTGGACAGGGATTGCCCTCCTTGTTCAATGGGGAGTTCTTTTTTATTTAGAGCACCTGGTTACTGGGAGTGGTAAGATTCAAGAGCAAGACATCGTCATCCCTCGCAAAAAAATTGGCTTTCGCGAAGAGTATTCACTGCCGGTGCGAGGGGAGTTGGGGCTTTTTTCTCTTTCTTACGATGCCAGCTATTTTGCTTTTACGGATGAAGAGGGGCTGAAGGTTTACAGCCTCAAAGATGAAAAAATAGTGTACGAGTGGCGGAAAGACAAGGAGCCTTTAACCTACCGGGGCGATGATAAAAAATACTACGAAAAAAATCCCCAGGAATATCCGGAAGGGGCTCGGGTTACCTATCTAAAATGGCTTCCCGATCGCAATATGCTCATTTATGCCCTGGAATGGCGGCCCAGCGGCAGTGGGCCGGTGAATATTGACCTAATCACCAGTGACCCCAAAGGAGTGGCCAAGCGGATGGTGCATAGCTTCAAGGGTTGGGCCAAAGGCACAAGAGTAAAGGACCTGGCTCTATCAACCATGACCAACCTTGTTTACGTGCTGTTGGAAACCCCGAGTAAGAAGGATTTTCTTTACAAAGTTGACATCATGAACACCATGACGCTGCTTACTTCAGGCTCTTTAGGAGAAATAGAAGTTGCTTCCCGGGACGGCTCTCTCTATGTCGAAGTTTTTGCTGGGCCAGGCAGGGTGAGTATTAACTATATAGCTTCCGGTAGCGGCAATGTCCGGCTTCTCACCAGCACTGTTACCGGCAAAAGTTACCGGCTGCTGGGGACCGACGCGGAAGGAAACCTGTACGTGGGAACGGGAGACGGCGATATCGATACCGTTTATCGGGCTGTAGTGGAGCGGGAAACGAAAAGCTATGCCCGCAAGGTTTATGTTCCGCGCGATGAAGTTTACCGGCAGGAAACGGTGACCTATACCACCGCTACCTTGCACGGAATTGAGGAAGTATTCACTCTACCTGCGCCGGCGCTAAGGGAAAAGCTGTTTGTGGCGGCGGATGGAACCATAGCTCTCTTTGACTGGCCGGAGAAGGGAAAAGTAACATTTTTCAGTTCGTTTGGGGTGAGGGAGAAGGAACTGCAGTTAGAGGACGGTGAGTGGCAGTTTATGCCGGTTAACAAATACATTTGCGTGGTTAACCGGCAGGGAGAAAAATACCGTCTGGTAGTTTACGATCCCAAGCAAAAGAAAGAAAAATGAGGAAGGAACATGGGGGAGAGCCTAGCCTTCACTTTTTATATTTTGTTTTTTGAACAGGCACCTCTGATAAAATTTGGGCTAAAAGTTAAAAGAATTTTTCTGCTTTAGCAAGAAAATTTCCCTGGATGGTCGAAAAACATAAAAAAATTGCCAAGTGATTTGCCAGCAGTGACTGTTTTCCGTTAGCCCACGAGGAAAACCATTCGCCGGTAATTTTCAAACGTTAACGGAAAAACCCTAAGTTTTTCAAAATTTTCATGGTACGATTAAAGTACCCGGCGGAGTAGAAGACAGGATGCGGTACCAGAAAGGAGAATGGGGAGGAAAAAGTAGAAGCTGGAATTGCGCGGCGGAGAGAGCCTTTAATGAGGACGTACTAAAAATTTGTGATAAGGGGGTATCTAGATGTCCGAGGTACAGTTGGAGAAGCTTCTCATTGATCCACCTGCTGAATTTGCAGCTCAGGCTAACGCTAAGGCTGACCTTTATGAAAAGGCTGCTGCCGATCGTCTCGCTTTCTGGGCCGACGAAGCTGAAAATCTGGACTGGTTCAAAAAGTGGGACAAAGTTCTCGATGACAGCAACCCGCCTTTCTTCAAGTGGTTTGTCGGCGGCAAGATTAACGCTTGCTACAACTGCGTGGACCGTCATGTAAAGACCTGGCGTCGGAACAAAGCCGCCATCATTTTCGAAGGTGAGCCCGGCGACTCTCAGGTTCTGACATATGACCAACTGTATGGGGAAGTCCAGAAGTTTGCCAATGTTCTCAAGAGCCTTGGTGTGCAGAAGGGCGACCGGGTAACCATTTACATGCCTATGATTCCTGAGGCCGTGATTGCTATGCTGGCCTGCGCTCGGATTGGGGCTCCCCACAGCGTAGTGTTCGGTGGCTTCAGCTCCGATGCGCTGCGGGACCGAATCAACGACGCCAAGGCCAAGCTGGTAATTACTGCCGACGGTGGCTGGCGGCGCGGCAAGGTAGTTCCACTGAAGGCTAACACCGACAAGGCTCTGGAAGAGGCTCCCACGGTAGAGAAAGTAATTGTGGTCAAGCGGGTTGGCGATGCGGCTCAGATCAACTGGGTAGAGGGCCGGGACTTGTGGTACCATGAACTGATGGCCAAGGCCGATCGTCACTGTGAGCCTGAGCAGTGCGATGCCGAAGACATGCTCTTTATTCTCTACACTTCCGGTACCACCGGCAAGCCCAAAGGAATTCTCCATACCACCGGCGGCTACCTGACCCAGGCCAACATGACGATGCGCTACGTCTTTGACATCAAGGACACCGATGTGTACTGGTGCACTGCCGATATTGGCTGGATCACCGGTCACTCCTATGTGGTATACGGACCCCTGTCCGCTGGTGCTACTGTAGTGCTTTACGAAGGTGGTCCTGACTATCCCGATAAAGACCGCTTCTGGGCCATCATCGAGAAATACAGAGTAAACATTTTCTACACCGCTCCCACGGCCATCCGGACCTTCATGAAGTGGGGCTTGGAGTACGTTCAGCGTCACGATCTCTCCAGCCTGCGTCTCCTGGGGACGGTGGGTGAGCCCATCAACCCCGAGGCCTGGATGTGGTATTACAAGCACATCGGCGGCGAGCGCTGCCCCATTATGGACACCTGGTGGCAGACCGAAACGGGTGCTCACATGGTTTCGCCGCTGCCAGGTATCACTCCGCTGCGGCCCGGTACGGCAACGCTGCCTCTGCCCGGGATCGAGGTGGACGTAGTGGACGAGAACGGCGAGCCGGCCAAGGAAGGTTACCTGGTGGTGAAGTCGCCGTGGCCGTCCATGATGCGGACTATCTTCGGCGGTGACGAGTGTTATGTAAATCAATACTGGTCCCGCTTCAACGGCAAGTACTACTTCACCGGTGACGGTGCCAAGCGGGATGACCTGAACTACATCTGGGTAACCGGCCGGGTGGACGATGTTCTCAACGTTTCCGGTCACCGGATCGGTACGGCTGAAGTGGAAAGCGCCCTGGTGGAGTGCCAGGAAGTAGCCGAGGCTGCTGTTATCGGTAAGAAACACGAGGTTAAGGGTGAGGCCATTGTAGCCTTCGTTATCCTCAAAGAAGGTGTCCAGCCCAGTGACGAACTGGTGAACAAGCTGAAGAAGCACGTGGCTGCCAAGCTGGGTGCTTTCTGCCGGCCGGACGACATCATCTTCACCGCCGAGCTGCCCAAGACCCGCTCCGGTAAGATTATGCGGCGTCTCCTGCGGGACATCGCCGAAGGTCGGGCTATTGGTGACACCACCACCCTGGCTGATCCCGGCGTCATGGCTGAGCTCAAGGAGAAGTACGCATCCAAAGAAGAATAAGAGTAAAGAGGGGCGTTGGCCCCCTCTTTCAGCTTGAAGACAAACACCGCTTTTAGGCAGCCAAACCTAAAAGCGGTGTTTTATTTATGGCGAGGAGTTTGCAAATTTTAGCAAAAAGCG
>JASUSC010000054.1 GCA_030446285.1 Eubacteriales bacterium
TACGTCCTCCACGTGCTGTCTCTGCGGCGCCCGCAACCCTGCCTGGCGGAAGCACCGCGGCCTGTGGGTGTGCGGAAAGTGCAGGTTAATCCTTCAGGCTGACCTCAACGGTGCGGCCAACCTGCTGAAGCAGTACCTCTTCGGGAGCTGCATCGGCTGGGAACTGCCCTTTGCCTTCGGGGAGCCACGGGTCTGGCGCTGGGACAAGAGGTCCAGCAAATTCGTGCAAGTATCTCCAAGGGCTGCGGCTTAAGAGGGTCGGTACCTGGAGTAGTCGGGACGGGAGTGACGGTCCCCACCGGGAGACCCTCCGGCAACGGGTTAAAAGGGGTCGCTCGCACCGGTGTAACCTGGTAGGTGCGCGCACCTGCCGCCAGGAAGCCCTACCCCTTCAGGGGTAGGGAGGAAGTCACTACCAGAATCCTCGGGTATTGCCAGTCGGGACAAAATGCCAGCTAAGACGTGAAGCCAACTGCCTGTCTAATTTAATTTGTCCAGCAAGGGCACGAAATTACAAAAGTCGTAAAATTTCCTCGATGATTTTAGACAGCGGGTGGCATATTGGTAATGCTCATCGCCGGTTTTGGGTTCAAGGTTTCCCTGGTCCCCTTCCCTATGTGGTCGCCTGACGTTTACCAGGGGGCGCCCACGCCGGTGGCCGCCTTCCTGGCAGTGGGTTCGAAAGCGGCTGCCTTTGCTGCCATTGTGCGGATCTTCATCGGAGCCCTCCGCGTTGACACCAACTTCCATCAGACCTGGGCCTTCCTCCTAGCGGTGCTGGCTGCCCTGACCATGATTATCGGCAACCTGGTGGCCATTCCCCAGACCAACATCAAGCGGATGCTGGCCTATTCCAGCATCGCTCAGGCCGGGTACATCATGACCGGTATTGTGGCTTCCACCGGCAGCGGCGTAAAAGGCGTAGCCTTCTATACCATGCTCTACGTTTTTGCCACGGTTGGAGCCTTCACCGTTGCTACGGTTTTTGCCAATGCTACCGGTAGCGAAGAAATTCGCGATTTTGCCGGTCTGTCTCAGCGTTCGCCGCTGATGGCGGCCGTGATGACGGTGTGCCTGCTCTCCATGGCAGGTATTCCTCCTCTGGCCGGATTCATGGGGAAATTCTACCTCTTCTCGGCGGCCGTCAGGGAAGGTTACCTGTGGCTGGTGCTCATTGGTCTCATTATGAGCATGGTGTCTGTTTACTACTACTTCTCGGTGACCAAAGTTATGTACTCCGTTGAAGCGCGGGACGCTGCTCCCATTCCTGTGCCGGCAGCGGCCAAGTTTGTGCTCCTGGTAGCGCTGGTAGCTACCATCTTCCTGGGCATTTACCCGACGCCCCTGGCTGAATTGGCCAACCTGGCCGCGGCGGCGGTGTTCCCGCAATAAGGAGAGCATAAAAGGTTTGCCCGGCTTTTTGGCCGGGCTTTTTTTATATCTTTTGCATGAGAATGCTGCCTGGCGACAGAGTGAGACGGAGCGCACCCTTTACCAACTGTCTGCCGTTGCAGCTACAGAGTTGTCGGAAGGAGTAAAACAACTGAGAAAAACGGCAGCTTTTATTTGTTCCAGCTATAAGAAAGACGCTGTTATATTGACTTACACGACAGCCGCTCCAACTACTGTTTTTAGCCTTCCAAAAACCCGCCTGTTGAACTAGCGGCGGGCTTTTTGCTGAGAGATGGTTTTGAGTGTAGTCCAAGGTGAGTAAAAAAATCAGCCTCTTCCCTTGTAAATTAAAAATGCACCAGCGAAGAGAAAGAGAATACCCGCAATCCGAAGGGGGTTGAGCTTAATCTGTTCTAATCCCAGAACCCCAAAATGATCGAGGAGAGCGGAGAGAAACAACTGTCCGGCGATTACGCCAGCCATGCTGGCGGTGACACCTGCCACCGGCACCACCTTGATCATTGTAAACACAAAGGCTGCACCAAGCAGTCCGCCAAGATATAGATAAAAGGGGGCGGCTGCCAGCGTTGCAGGGAATTTTTGCCTGGAAAGAAAAAAGAGGAGGGCAAGAAAAGCCGTACCGACGGCGAAGTTGATGAGAGTGGCACCGTGGCTGCCGGCGTACCTGCTCATGTTGCTGTTGATGGCGGACTGGAGAGCCGTCAACGACCCTGCCAGAAGAGAGAGGAGAAAAGCTGCAGAGAGTTTCATTCTCGGCCTCCGTTTCACGGGGAAGTAGAGGTACTAATTTACATTGTAGCCAGAAGGGGAAAATTATCAATAGAGGCGGTATTTTTCGCGCAGGAAGGCGGACAGTTCGCGTAAATAAGCAAAGGAAAGTTCCACCGATTTTTCGCCGTCGGCGTTGACTAAGCAGCAGCGGGAAGGTGCCAGCCAGCTCTGACGCAACATTTTTTCTAAGTCAATTCCTGCTTTGGCCAGAAAGCTCCAGTAGTCTTCCAGTTTTTCGGCGAGAGAACGGACGTTTTCGCCGGTTAGCTCTTCGGTCAGAGTGGGTGTGATCCCCCAGGCAATTATGCCGCCGCGGTCGAGGAAATTTTTAATATCATCCACGTATTTGACGAAAATGTGACCGTTGGAGTAAATGTCCAGGGAAAGAATGTTGATTTCAATTTCCCGCAGGAGGAACGACCAGTCCGGGTTGCCGCAGAGATGGACGCCCTTGGGATCTTCTAAGTTGGCGAGGAATTCGCGGTAGTCGGCGGCGGCCCGCGAACTGGGATAGCCGGTAAAAGAACCGAAGATGAAGGAGAGGCCGGGCTCGTCAACCCAGACGAAAGCGTTTGGGTTGATGGCAGCCAGTTCGCGGTACTGAACGTTTATTTTCCGGGCAATAATGTCGAAGATGACGCTTTTTACTTCGTCGTTATAAATGAGAGGGCGCCTGTTCTCGTCGAAGATTTTCAGGCCGAAACTCACCGGGCCGATGGACTGGCCGCGAATGAGCTGATAGTTTTTCAGCTCCGGGCGTTCCAGAAAGCGATGATAGACGACGGAATATTTGCCGGTTAGGGCGAAATAACTTTTGTTTTCGATGTTTTCCGCATAAATAGCCAGTTCTTCGTAAAATTTTTCGGTGTTAAAATAAATTTTCTGTTCTTTCTCATCAACGGAGATTCCGGGAAAATTCTCCGTCACTTGGACGTACATGTCTTCGTAAAAACTGACTTTGGGCAACTGGGGCCAGAAGGGAATGTCAAGGCTCAAGGCCAGATTGATGGCCCGGTCAATATCGGTGTGAGGAAGAATGCCCATGGCTGTGGTCAGCAAATTGCCGGGAATTTTCATAGCGGACATCTCGCCTGTAAAAAATTTGTTGTTTATTGTAGCAATTATACCTTAAAAAACCCTTACGGAAATGTGATAGAAATCAAAATTTGCTGTAAGGGGGAGAAAAAGGGCGTAGACAGCTAATTTACCTGCTCTGATAACATTTTGCGAACATTTTTGCCCACCGTTGAACAAAAAATATGGTTGGAGCCGGGAAGGGAGGTGAAGAGCCTTGACGATAGGCGAAAAAATGCATATGACCCTGACCAGCCTGGAAGGAGCTATAGCCAACCTGAAGCAGTTTGCTCTTGATACCCAGGACAAAAATGCCCGCAAGATGTTTAATGACTATGCCAGCCAACTAGAAGACATCTCTAACGGGCTGCGGGGCAGGGTAAACTATATCGAACGGCAGGAACCCCAGTACAAAGTCCGGCAGCAGTAAAAAGGCAAAAAAAGAGAAGGATGGACAGCCATCCTTCTCGCTACATATTTTTGTGGCTGGCGATTTGCACTAGCAATAGAGGCAGCGGAGGGGAAGCAGAGACTTTTGCTATAACTTGGTCAGGGGGATTATCTGCCAGTTGCTGGAGGAACTCTTGTCCCTTAGCAGTAGTGGTGTAATGGTAGACAGGGAGTAGACCACAGCTCAAGCTACGTCGGGAGGCAAGACCCTCATTGAGGAGGTCTTGGAGAACCTTGTTGCCGAAGGCGGCGGCGTCATTAACAAATCCGATGAGGTCGTGGGCGTAACTGAGATAGTGGCCTTTTTCCTGATCCACGGCAAAATGTTTGAAAACCCTGTCGGTGAATTCCAGCAGCAGGTCTTTTTCGGCAATTCCTTTGCCGTGCAAATAAGAGATAAAATCTTCATAGCGATGAGGACTGGCGGCTGCGGGGGCAATTTTTTCCCACGCTTCTGCTACAAGGCGCTTAAGGAGATTCGCGTCGAGGGAAGAAAAACGCTGCCAGAGCAGATATTCTAGTCCGCACCAGACGACCACTTCTTCCGTCCAGAAGGCTTCGGAACGGACCAGGGTTCTGAGCATAACAAAACGGGCGGCGTCGTTGACAGATACCTCGGTCATTTTTTGGGCTCCTTTCCTCTTTTATGAGTCAGCCTGGCCGGTGGCAACGTTAAGGGAGCCGCGGGAGAGGGAAGTGAAGACGGCCAACAGCGCCAAGCAGGTGGCAACCAGGTAGGCGGTGTGCATAGCGCCGCTGAAGGCTAAAACTTTGCTGTTGCCTATTCCCTGAGCGGCATAAGTCTTGAGAAGAGAATTGTAGCGGGTGGAAAAAACAGCTCCGGTAATAGCCACGCCGGTGACCATTCCCACATTGCGCATGGTGGCTAAGACACTGGAGGCTATCCCCAAGCGGTTTTTGGGCACGCTGCCCATAATGGCGCTGTTATTAGGGGTCTGGAAGAGGCCGGTTCCCAAGCCTACGGTGACCAGAGCCAAGATAATGGCTGAGGTGGGAGAGTCAACGGTAAGGCGGCTCAACTGCCAGAGGCCAAAAGCGGTGATTCCCATACCGGCAGAGCTTAAGTAGCGCACGTCAAATTTGTCGGAGAGGATGCCGCTGATGGGGGCTATGACCATGGTAGTAAGGGGCATCGGAATGAGAAGAAGACCGGCATGGGAGGGATCCAGGTGGCGTTGCTGCTGCAGGTAGAAAGGCATGAGAAAGACGACGGAATACTGGGCAATGTAGTTGAGAAGAGCTGATAAGTTGCCTAAGGAGAAAAGGCGGATTTTGAAAAGGCTCAAGTCCAGCATGGGGGCAGGGATTTTTTTCTCCAACAGGATAAAAAGCAAAAGGAGGAAGAGACCGCCAGTCAATGCCAGCCAGATGCGGGGATTTTTCCAGCCTGCTTTTTCCACGTAACTGAGAGAAAGAAGGATAGAAGTGAGGGCAGCAAAAAAAAGGGCAGCACCTTTGAGATCAAAGGGCTGTTTTTCTTTTCTGCCGGTTTCAGGGATTGTGCGCCATGCTAAAAAGGAAGCAATGACCCCTATGGGCAGGTTGATTAAGAAAATGCTGCGCCAGCCGAAATGGCTGGTGAGAAAACCACCTAAAATGGGCCCGGTGGTGAGAGCCACGGAAACGGCTACGGCAATGGTGGACATGGAGCGCCCTCTTTCCTGCGGAGGAGAAGTAGCGGTAACAATTGCAGGTCCCATAGCCATCATCATCCCGGCCCCTAGGGCCTGAAAGGCCCGGGCAAAGATGAGAGCCATGATAGAAGGAGCGAGACCGCAAAGAAGGGAACCGATGGTAAAAAATATAAAACCGGTGACATATATCTTTTTATGGCCATACATATCCCCTAGACGGCCATACGTCAGGAGGAGGCTGCTGATCACCAGCAGGTAGGACATAATAACCCATTCCACCAGTCTCAGGGGGGCATGGAAAAAGCTACCTATTTTTGGCAGAGCAATGTTCACCACGCTGGCGTCCAGAGGAGCCATGAAGGTGCCTATGGCTACCGCCAGCAAAATAAGGCGTCGCTGTTCACGGCTCAATCGAGTGTACAACGGAGAAGCAGCGGAGGATACGGAGTCGTTCATAGAAAGCCAGCTCCTTTCTGGTTTTCGCGGGCGAATGTCATTAATATTTTACAGTTTCCCCCTGCCAGAAACAAGGCAGATTCAACTACTAGAAGGCGCGAAGGAAAGTGGCTAACAGAAATCAATAAACAGGAAAAGGAATATCAGGATTTTTGTCGAATAACATAAAACGGGAGTTAGGGCAAGTTAGGAGGAGTTGCTATTTTGCGCAAATTTGTTTTAGTTCCTCTAATTTTGTTTTTCCTAATACTTCTGGATTGAGTTGCCAACCTGGCGGCGGAATACCTCTGGTACCGCGACGTGGGTTACGAGCAAATGCTGATTAAGCCTTTGCTCACCAAGATGGTCATCGGAGGGGTATACGCGCTTTTTCTTTTTTTCTTTATCTTCTCTGCTTTTCTCGTCGTCCGGAAGGCCATTCTTGTTTATGCGGAAGAAAAGGGCTACCCGGAAGAGCAACTGGCGCGTATCCAAGCTGCTCTTTCCTCTCGCGGGCTGAAAGAGCTGCTTTTTCTGGTAGCCGGGGTAATAAGTTTCGCCGGTGGGGCTGCCTTTGCCCAGGCGAGCTGGCTTCCCTTGCTGGCTTACTTCGACCAGACTCCTTTCCCCTGGTAAGATCCCATTTTCGGCTATAACGTGGCTTATTACGTTTTCTCCTTGCCTCTCTTCCTCATGGTGCTGGACGCTCTGCGCCTGCCACTGGTGGCCATTTTTCTCCTATGTTTTGGCTTTTATGCAATTACTGGCTTTGTTAAAATAAAGAGTTGGAAGATTTGGCGGGCAGGAAGCCTTGAGGTTCAGCACAGCGCTTTGCGCCACCTGGGAGTTCTGTTAGCTTTTATTTTTGTATTCAGCGCTGCTGGCGATTACTTCAAAATTCCGGGGACTCTTTTCAGCAGGTTCGGCTATGTTTTTGGCGCCGGGTACACGGACCTGCACATCATGGTCCCCCTTTATCGGCTCATGATAGGGCTCAACCTGCTTTCGGCGGGTTTGATCGTGGTGGCTACCGTTTTTCGCCGGACCAGGCTGATGTTTCTTCCCTTTCTCTTTGTGGTGGGAGTGGCGGTAGCTGGCAATTTGTGGGCTCAGGTTTACCAGAGCTTTGTGGTGAGCAACAATGAGTTTACCCGCGAAGAGCCCTACATCCGCCATGAGATGAAATATACCCGCCTGGCCTTCGGGCTGGATGGGGTGAAAACGATAGAGTATCCTGGCAATGCGGAAATAGGGGCGGAAAATATCCGGGCCAACATGGCCACCATCGAAAACGTCCGCCTGAACGACCCGAAACCTCTGCTGCAAACCCTTTCCCAGAAACAGGGAATCAGGCAGTACTATCGCTTTCACGACATCGACGTGGACCGCTACCTGATTGACGGGCGGCTGCGGGAAGTTTTCTTAGCGGCGAGAGAACTCTCGGTCAACGACATCGATGAGAAGGCCAAGACCTTTATCAATACCCGGCTGAAGTATACCCACGGTTTCGGGGCGGTAGCCGTTCTGGCCAACGACGTCGATTCATCGGGATTCCCCAACTTGCTGGTGCGCGACATTCCCCCGGTGGCAGTTAAGAAGGAGCTTACTATCAAAGAGCCGCGGATCTACTTCGGGGAAATTACCGACGATGGCTACGTTATCGTCAATACCAAGACGAAAGAATTTGACTACCCCATGGGGGATAACAACGCTGAAACCGTGTACCGGGGCAAAGGAGGGATTCCTCTTACCGGCTGGAAAAAACTCCTTCTTTCCTGGCAGCAAAAAACCCTGCGATTCTACTTGACCCGGGAAGTTTCGGCGGAAAGCCGCCTTCTCCTCCACCGCAATATCAGGAAGCGGGTGGAAAGAATAGCGCCGTTTCTTACCTACGATAGCGATCCCTACCTTGTTATCGGTGAAGACGGGCGTCTCTACTGGATAATCGACGCTTATACTACTACTGATAAGTTTCCCTATTCCAATCCGGTGGGGGATATTAATTACATCCGCAATCCGATAAAAGTAGTGGTGGATGCCTATCATGGGCAGGTGGACTTCTACCTGCTGGACCCGTCCGAACCCCTGGCCGCTACCTACAACCGTATTTTCCCCGGTCTGTTCAAAGACGGGAAGAAAATACCGGCTTTCCTGCTTAAACGCATCCGCTACCCCGAAGACATGTTCCGGCTGCAGACGGAAGTACTGCGGGCTTTTCACATAAGCAATCCCGGTGTTTTCTACAATAAAGAAGACGTGTGGGATATAGCCAAAAAGGACGGCGAAAACTATATCGAGCCCTACTACGCGGTTATGCGCCTGAAAGGCGAAAAAAAGGAAGAGTTTATCCTCATGCGGCCCTTCACCCCGGCCAGCCGGGGGGACAATAAGCGCAACAACATCGTGGCCTGGCTGGCAGCCAGAAACGACGCTCCTCACTACGGGGAACTGGTTCTCTACAAACTGCCCAAAGGAGTGGAGGTGGACGGCCCTCTCAACATCTTAAGCCGCATCAATCAGGACCCGGTCATTTCATCCCAGCTCACCCTCTGGGACCAGAAAGGATCCAGCGTCTATCACGGCAACCTCTTTGCCATCCCCATTGATGGCGCTTTTCTCTACGTCCAGCCTATTTACATCAAGGCGGAGAGCAGCCCCCTGCCCCAGATGCAGCGGGTAATTGTGGCCTACAACGATAAATTAGCCATGGAGCCCACTCTGGAAAAAGCCATTAACAGGATTTTCGGTCCCGTTTTTGCTGAGGAGGAAAATGCCGGTACCGGCAATGGTGAAAAGACCGGTGCGTCCCCTGGCAAACAGGATAATCTTTATCGTTCCCTGCTGGAGGACATCAGTAAAATCAGGGCCCAGTTGGATGCTTTAGAGGCGAAGCTCAAAGAAATGGAAGCGCGGTCCGGGCAGCAGGCCGGGACCCCCTAAGGAAAATAGTTATGCAGGAGGATGATGAGTATGTACCTCAACAGGCTTTTCGTCTACGGCACCCTGCTGCCGGGGTTGCGCAACTACCACCGTTTTCTGGCCAAATACGATCCTCCCTACTGGCCGGCCAAGGCGAAAGGGATAATGTACTATATTCCGGACGATCACTACCCGGTGGTGGTGGACGGAGAGGGAGACGTGTACGGTGTTCTCTACGAAACAAAGGATTTGGCCGTAATTCTCCCCGTTCTCGATGAAATTGAAAAATACACGGGCGTGGAAAGCCAGAGCCACCTCATCCGTGAGATCCGGGAGGTAGAAAACTTAGAGACCGGGGAGAAGGTCCGGGCCCACATGTTCCTCTGGCCGCCGTCGCGGCGGGAGGAGCTGGAAAAAAGGGGCGTTCGGATTGAGAGTGGTGACTGGCTGAAGTTCCTGCGGGAGCGGGGAATGGAAGAATAAGCTTATGAAGTCACGGAGAAAGGAAGGAGATTGAATGAGCCGGAGAATGCGCCACAGGAAAAAGAGAGGCGGCTGGATTGCCGCTATTGTCCTCGTGATTGTACTGTTAGCAGGCTTTTTTACCTGGCTGGGATGGGAGGTGGCGGATAAGTACCTGAGCCGGAAGGCTGATAAGGAAGCGGAAAAGTACGTGGATAAGCCGGCTAGCAGCGATGAGCCCGTTTACATTTTAGCGTTGGGCACGGATGAAAGGCTTGAAAACGAGCGGGCCCGCACCGACACTATCATGATTTTCCGGCTGGACCCCAAAACAAAAGAAGTGAGGCTTTTATCCATTCCCCGCGACACCTACGTGGACATCCCCGGCAGGGGAAAGGACAAAATTAACCACGCCTATGCCTTTGGCGGTATTCCCCTTACCTTGGCTACGGTGAAGAAGTTTACCGGCCTTCCCATCCATTACTATGTTCGCACCAACTTTGAAGGTTTTAAGGACATTGTCGACACCTTAGGCGGTGTGACTATTTACGTGGAAAAGGACATGGTTTCCGGAAGCGGGAAGTATGCCATTAACCTGAAAAAAGGTTACCACCGCTTAAATGGTGAGCAGGCCCTGCAGTACGTTCGTTTCCGTAACGACCCACAGGGAGATATCGGTCGCATCGAGCGCCAGCAGAAATTTATCAAGGCCGTGATGGATGAGATGATGCAGAGCGGTACTCTGCTCAAACTTCCTACCCTTTTGCCCCAGTTGCAGAAAGCGGTGGAGACCAACATGACTATCACCGACGCCCTGCGCCTGAAGAAAATGGTCGAAGGTGGCGGGGAAATGAAGCGTTATTCCATTCCCGGTGAGCCCCTGTGGTTGAACGGGATTAGCTACTGGAAACCCGACATACAAAAAATCAGGGAAGTGATTCGGGAGTTTAGCGGAGAGTGACAAAAGTTGTCACTCGGGTTGGATAACATAAGAGTAGTCAGAGTTTGGAACGGGTATAAGGGGAATGAAAGATAGCCGGATTTCCTGGTGCCATTCTGGTAGGAGTTACTTGGAGGAAACGGCGAATATTACAGTAAAGCGAATTTTAGCGGCATAATATACAAAAGCAGGGAGGTTTCTGGATTGGAAACGTATGTTATCACCGGGGGAGCGGGATTTATTGGCTCCCATATTGCCGAGAGATTGGTTAAAGAAGGGCACCGGGTAAGAATAATTGACAATTTCAGCCGGGGGAAGGCTGAAAACATCCAAAAAATAATGAATGATATCGAATTATATAAAGGTGACATAAATGACACGGATTTGCTGAAAAGAGTTTTCCGGGGTGCTGACTACGTTATTCATCACGCAGCTTGCGTGTCTGCTCCCCAGTCCTTTGAGTGTCCCGAACACTACATTCAGACGAATATCACTGGCACTTTGCAGGTATTGAAGGCCGCGTTGGAGGCGGGAGTAAAAAGGGTTGTGTATGCTGCTTCTTCGTCGGCCTACGGAGATAACCCCAACCTACCATTAAGAGAAGACGAGGTGCCCCAACCTCTTTCACCATATGCCGTGACTAAGTTAAGTGGCGAACAATTATGTAAAGTTTTTTGGTATAATTTTAAGCTGGAAACGATAGCGCTCAGATATTTTAATGTTTTCGGTCCGCGACAGGATCCCAATGACTTCTATTCGGCGGTGATTCCTAAGTTCATCTCCGCTGCTTTGGCAGGAGAAAAGATTACCGTTTTCGGTGATGGAGAGCAGACGCGGGATTTTGTTTATATTGACAATGTGGTAGAAGCGAACCTCCTTGCCTGTCATGTCGGAATAGATGCGGTAGGAGAGGTTTTCAATATCGCTTCCGGCTGCCAGGTGAGAATAAAAGATCTTATTTATGAGCTGCAGGAAGTAACGGGTCGCCAAATAGAGGTGGAGCATAAGCCTCCCCGGCCGGGAGACATCAAGCATTCTCTTGCCGATATCAGCAAAGCTGCCCGGATGTTGAATTATGTTCCCAAAGTAAGCTGGAAGGAAGGGCTTTTGCTTACGGTGGAGTGGTATAGGAATTTGTTATAGGCGTTTTTAAAAAAATAATTTGCCCGATTAAGAGATTTTAGTATAGATACACCGTAACCCGCCTATCAATTGCGAACGATTACTTACTGGTGTGTGTTGACGAAAAATGTCAAAATGTTGACGAAAAATGTCAAAATATTGTAAAATACTCATGAGTGCGAGTCGGGCGAGCCATTTCCACCAGCAGTTAATGAGGGCGGAGTACGAAAAATCCTGGTGACAAACTGCTTTGAGACAGATATGTTTGTTGGAACTGGAGGAGTTATCTCTGGCGAGTTGAGGCGTTCTCAGCCGGAAACTTTAGAAGTTATAGATCACTCGTGAATTAGTTGTATGTGGTAGAAACGCGTGGGTGATAGGAGATTGAATAAGTGGACAAGCAGTTATCTGCTTTGGGGAGGCGAAGGGCGTGAGAACGCAGTGGCTTGTTAAGGTAAAGTTGCCGTTGTTTACTATTGATCTTGTTAGTTACATTATTGCATGTTTTTTGGCGTATAAAATAAGATTTGGTTTTGCGAGCGATTTAATGCTCGATGATGTTCAGCGTTTGATGGCCGTTCTTATGGGACTTATTTGGATAATGATTGGGCTTACCGAACATGGTTTAAAGCGGTATGATGAATGGGAAAAGCTGGCTGATTTGAAGGATTTGTTTTATAAAGTTGCTCTTTTGTTTTTAACCACAGTAACGGTCCTGTTTTTGTTTAAAATAGATGCGAGTCGGTTGTTTATTTCTTATGTCCATGCAATTTTGTTTATAGTAGCTTTTGTTAACCGCAGGGTTGGGCGGAGGTTAATTAAGCGGAGTTTAAAGAATGGATTAAGAGCTTATCTGCTTTTTATCGGACCTGCCGACAAGGTAAAAAAGATTGCCGG
>JASUSC010000010.1 GCA_030446285.1 Eubacteriales bacterium
TTTTACAACAAAAATGTTCCTTTTTGTATGTTTTTCTCACAAAAAAAGACTGCCGACAGATACTTTGTCGACAATCTGATGCAAGGGAACCTTTTCCCTTGCATTTTTCTTTTCTAATGGAAAAGAATAAAGAATAAGGTAAAGATGATGAAGGTAAAGCGGGGGATAGCCTTTGCGGGCTAAATACCGATCGGCACCAACCCCGGCTAGGAGAGTCGTCCGGCTGCTGCACCGGCTGACGTTGCAAATGGAAAAAATAAAGTTGGCCGAGTACGTAGAACTTCTCAATAAGCCCGGGCGGCTTTTGTGGCTGAATTTCCTGGCCGGAGTAGCCAGGGGCCTGGGTATGGCTGTGGGTTTTACTTTCTTAGGGGCTATTCTTATTTTTTCCCTGCGCCGGATGGTAGCTTTAAATTTGCCGGTCATCGGTCGGTTTATCGCTGAAGTGGTTTTTATTGTTCAGGAATATCTGCAGGAACGGTAGGGGGGATATTATGACTAAAGATGTGATCGCAGCCATAATAGAACGGCGGAGCGTGCGCCGGTTTACCGACGAAGAGGTTCCCATGGCTACGGTGGGGAGAATTCTCGATGCGGCCTGCCATGCTCCCAGTGCGGGGAATTTACAGCCCTGGGAGTTTTACGTGGTGAAAAATAGAGAGATGCGGGAGAAATTGGCTGTTGCTGCCCTCAACCAGGAGTTTGTGGCCACGGCACCGGTAGTCATTGTTGTGTGTGCTCTGCCAGAACTTTCCGCCCGCCGCTACGGTGACAGAGGGCGTTATCTCTATGCCATTCAAGACACGGCTGCGGCCGTCCAGAACATTCTCCTTGCTGCCCACGGTTACGGTCTTGCCACCTGCTGGGTAGGGGCTTTTGATGAAGAAAAGGTTGTCCGGCTGTTGCAGTTGCCGCCGGGGAGAAGGCCGGTGGCCCTTATCCCCCTGGGTTATGCCGCAGAGGAGAAGCACGTGGTACCGGCGCGGCGGCCGTGGGAAGAAGTGGTCCATATTATTGAATAAGGAGGGGGAAATGGGTGAAGAGAGAAGACCTTTCCCGCTTCCGGGAACGGTTGCTTTCCGAGCGACGACGGCTGCAAAACAACATAGCGATGCTGGAAGGAGAAGGATTGGCAGAACCGATGCGGGAAAGTATCGGCGAACTTTCGCTCCTGGATAATCATCCGGCGGATGTGGCCAGTGAGACTTTGGAACGGAGCAAAGATATGGCTCTGCGCCACCGGGCGGAAATCCGTCTGGAAAAAATCGACCGGGCCTTAGAACGGATTGACCGGGGGACTTATGGGGTGTGTACCCTGTGCGGGCACCCTATTCCGGTGGAGAGGCTGGAAATGATACCTGAAGCAGAGAGATGTGGAGAGTGTGAGAAAAAGGTATCCCTCCCGGACCGTCATCCCAGGCCAACCGAAGAAGATGTCATCATGCCTCCTTTTGGTGGCTTAAGTATTAAGGACCGGGAAGAAGCTTTGTTTAGCGATTGCGAATTTTCCCGGGGTCCTTGGGAGGAGCAGACCCAGTTTGACGGCGAAGATACCTGGCAGGCAGTGGCCCGGTATGGCACTTCCGAGACCCCCCAGGATATCAGCGTTAACCAGCTGGACGATTTCAGCCACATGTATTTGGACGCAGATGAGGATGTCGGAACGGTAGAGGAAGTGGAAGGAATAGCCTATGACATTGACAACGAGGGCCGCTACTTGGAAGCGATGCAAGGTGTGGATGATGAAATGGTACGCCTGCCGGATATGAAAGAGGAGAAATGGTTCCTGGAGGAAGGCAGGGAAAAGTAAAAGCACCTCCTTCCTCTTTCGCTTTTTTCTGGTAAAATTTTAAAAAAGACTTATTCCTCCGGGGGGATGCCCGTGGGCCCCTTTTTTATCACCAGAGAGGTTTACTGTTTTCGTAGCCGCCTGTGGCAGGTGAACACCACCGTACTAACCAATCAACTGGCTACGGTGGTGGTAGATCCAGCTTATTTTCCCGACGAAATTAAAGAAGTAATAGATTTTTTGGGGGAGCAGCATTGCCGGGCAGGATACATAATTCTAACCCATTGCGATTTTGACCATGTAGCCGACTGGCAGAAGTTTTCAGCTCCCGTAATTTACGCCGGCAAAGGCTACGGGCAAAGCGACCACAGGGCTCAACTGAAAAAAATGGAGGAGACGGGGGGAGGAGCCCATACTGCTGAAAAAAAGGGTTTCTGCGACGGTGTCAGGAGGCAAAAATTTTTTCCGATGATCTCTCCCACTTCTTGCTGCTGGAAACTTTCGAGCGGGTAGCAGCCGATATCGAAGCCTGGCTAGAGAAGAGATTGCCGGCTTCAGAAAAGATGGAAGAAGGAGAAGAAGGGTAGAACTGGGTAAGAGATGAGTCTCCCGTGAGCTGAGGTACCATCAGCCCGCATTTTTTTCTTCTGCAGGTAAATATTGATAGCCCTTAACAATAAAACTATAATTGTGATAAAAACCTTTGCAGGTGAACTTTATGTTGAGAGAATTTTTTACTCCGCTGTTTGTCAATATCTCCATAATGATTGGTTTTGCCTATACCTTAAACCGTCTGAAACCTTTTAATCTCCACCCCAACTCCGGGCAGGGGGTAAAGTTCTTTTATGCCCTAGGCTTTTTCCTGCTTTCCCTGCTGGTGTACCAGTTTGGTTTTACCTATTACCAGGTAACTATTGATTTTCACCTGGTGCCGGTGATGGTGGCCGGTTTTTTTGGTGGCCCTTTTACAGGAGGCATTAGCGGTTCCCTAGTAGGTATGTACCACCTTTTCTTCCGGGGTTGGGGAGGCGCAGGACATGCTCTGGCTGCGCTGGTGCTGGGGTTGGGAAGTGGTTTCTGCAATCCTTGGACTTTTAGACGCCATCGCTTCTATGTGCTGGTTCCCGCTTTGGGGGGAGCGGTGCTGGTAACTCTGGCCGATTTAATTGAAGGGACTTTCCGTATCAACCAGCCGCGTTTTTGGGGGGGCTATTTCATTTTTTTAATTTTACACGTCCTGGTTTACATTTTCATGGTTGGGTTGCTGCGGGATTTGATGGTCCTCAACGAACACTACCAGCGGTTGGAGCGGGAGGCTACCTTGGATGGCATGACCGGCCTTTTCAATTTTCGCTACTTTAATAACACCCTGCGGGAGTTTCTTGAAGCGGCGGTTCGCCGAGCTGACAAGCTAACTGTGGCTTTTATCGATATTGACCATTTCAAGAAAATCAACGATACCTACGGGCACCAGGTGGGAGATGAAGTATTGCGCCAATTGGCGGAAGTAATTCGTCACAGCCTCCGCCCCTTTGATGTGGCTGCTCGTTACGGCGGGGAAGAGTTTGCGGCTATCCTGCCGGGTTGTAACGCGGAAAACGCCCTCAAAGTGGGGGAGCGGATCCGCCGCAATGTGGAGCAGAAAATTTTTGCCGTCGACGGTCTTCAGCTCCGGATAACCGTATCTGTCGGTGTAACCACCTTTCCCGATTATGCTCAAAACGAAGAAGAACTCATCCGCCAGTCGGATATGGCCCTTTATCGGGCCAAACAGATGGGGCGGAACCGGGTAGTAGCTTATTTCCAGTTGTTAGAAGAAAATGGGGAGGTTGGGGGGAGAGCAGGTGATGCTGGCGGCTCTGATTCAGATGCGGGTGGAAGAGAAGAAGGAAAACAATCTCCGCCGAGCAGTGGAACTGGTGCGGCAGGCAGCGAGAGCGGGAGCTGAGTTGATAGTGCTGCCAGAGATGTTTAATTGCCCCTACAGTAAGGAGCTCTTCCCTCTCTATGCCGAAAGTTATCCAGAAGGAATTACTTTTGCTACCTTGGCAGAGGTGGCGCGCACTCAGCGGGTATGGCTGGTAGGTGGATCGGTGCCGGAACGGGAGGGCGACCGGATTTACAATTCTGCTTTTGTTTTCAATCCGGAAGGGGAACTGGTGGTCCGCCACCGCAAGGTACATCTTTTTGACGTAGAGCTTCCCGACATGATTTTCAAAGAATCGGCAACCCTTGTGGCCGGCAACGACATCACCCTTTTTTCCACCCCTGTTGGGGAAATAGGAGTCCTCATTTGCTACGACCTTCGTTTTCCAGAAATGTTTCGGCTGCTGGTGGAGCGGGGGGCGGTGGCGGTGGTGATCCCGGCGGCTTTCAACATGGTAACCGGTCCTGCCCACTGGGAAGTATTGCTCAGGGCGCGAGCAGTGGACAACCAGGTGTACGTGCTGGCAGTTTCTCCGGCCAGGGATCCTGCCGCTTCTTATGTTGCCTACGGCCACAGTATGGCTGTGGATCCCTGGGGTGAGGTGGTGGCCCGGGCGGGAGCTGGGGAAGAAATCGTTTACGTCCGCCTCGAGAGAGAAAAAATAAAAGAGATCCGGCAACGCCTGCCTCTTCTCAAGCATAGGCGGCTGGATCTCTACCAGGTGGTTAAGGCAGACTGAAATTATTCTTCTTCTTTTTCTTTTTCTTTAATTCCCACGGGTTCAACATAAATTTCTCCAAAGGTAAGGCGGTAATTTTCCCGGGCGTGGAATTTCCCGTCCTTTTTTCTTTTTTTATCCTGCTTTTCTTTTTGGGCCATGAAAAGTCCCCCTTTTTTATATTCTGGGGCCAAAAGGGGAGAGAAAAACGGGAAATGTTTGCCGGTATAGGGTTTTTTTAAGGTAGCAAAATAAGAATATGAAGTGGCGGCGTTTTTTGGTTTACGGCACTCTCGGCTGGGCTATGGAAATTTTCTGGACGGGACTGGGAAGTCTTCTCAAGGGAGATTTATCCCTCCGGGGGTTTAGCTCTCTGTGGATGTTTTTCATCTACGGAGGAGCAGTTCTGCTGGAACCTTTCCACGAGGTAATCAGAGAAAAGCCTTTGTTCTGGCGGGCTTTTGTCTGGGGGGCCCTTATTTTGACGGTGGAATATATGAGCGGCGGATTGATTCGGTTTCTTACGGGAACTTATCCCTGGCTTTACGACGGTCCCTGGGCGGTGGACGGCCTTATCCGCCTGGACTATTTTCCCCTTTGGGCCTTGGTGGGTCTGCTTTTTGAGCGAATTCACGATTTTTTGAAGGCAAATAGAGTGTAGCCGTGTTTTCCCAGTGGCAGTAAGCCGGGCCAGAGCTTTTTTGGTTCTCTGGTCGGCTTTACTTTTCTGCAGGGAAGGGGGCCAAAACCGGAGGGGGACACGAAAACTCCTGGTAGTACCCTTTTCTCGATCTGACCGGACTATTTTAACTCAAATTTATACCCCACTCCCCATACCGTTTTAATGAAAACCGGCTGAGCGGGATTTTTTTCTATTTTCTCCCGGAGGCGGCGGATGTGGACGGTGACGGTGTTTTCATCTCCATAGAAGTCGCTGTTCCACACTTGATTCAGGATTTGCATGCGGGTGAAAACTTGGTTAGGATGGGAGGCCAGAAGCCAGAGGAGATCGAACTCTTTGGCCGTAAGCTCCTTTTTTTCTCCATAAGCTTCCACTTCCCGGGTACGGCGGTTGATTTTGAGCTGGGGATAGGTGATAACCTCCTCCTGGTTTTTGGTAGTATCGCCGTGCCGGCGTAAAACGGCTTTAACCCGCAGGGCCAGCTCGGCGGGGCTAAAAGGTTTTACCTGGTAATCATCTGCTCCCAGCCGGAATCCCACCAGCCGGTCCACCTCTTCGCTGCGGGCAGTGAGAAAAATAACCGGCAGGTCGCAGCGCTTTTTTATTTCCTGGTACAGCTCAAAGCCGTCCATGTCGGGCAACATAACATCCAGGATGGCCAGGGCCGGTTGCTCTTTCTCCAGAAGGGTTAATCCTTCTTCGCCGTTTGTGGCTACCACTACATCGAAACCTTCACGGCTCAGGCTGTGAGTCAGGATTTTGCCAATCTGCGGCTCATCATCCACTACCAGGATTTTAGCTTTTCCCATCGCTTTTTTCCTCCTTCCCGCTGGCTGCGGCTTCGGTGGCAGCCGTGGCAACCGGAAGGGTGAAAAAGAAGGTGCTACCTTGCCCAGGTGAGCTTTCTACCCACATCCGGCCACCGTGCATTTCAACTAGGGTGCGGGCCAGGGAAAGACCTAAACCAGTGCCAGCTGCGTTTTTGGCTGCTCGCCCCCGCCGGAATCTCTCGAAAATGTAGCGTCTTTCTTCTTCACTGAGGCCAGGGCCTTGGTCAGTGACGGCAAAGCGAAGGGTTGGTTCAGGAACGCGAATTACGTCTACGGCAATGGTTATGGTTGAATCAGGTGGGGAATATTTTGATGCGTTATTGAGCAGGTTGGTGAGAATCTGTTCCGCCCTTTCCGGGTCGGCCAATATGGAAGGCAGCTTTGGCGGCAGAAGCAAGTTCACTTGCTGATTTTTGTGCTGCAAGAGGGGGTGAACCGCCCGCAGGGCTGCGCTGACGATTTCTTCCGGGCGACAGGCTTTACGATTCAGGTTCATCATCCCGGCCTCGATTTTGGCCATGTCCAGCAGGGAGTTGATCATGTTGAGGAGGCGGGAAGAACTGTTGAGAATTTCGTTAACAAAGTCTTCCTGAAGGGGAGCTAAAGGGCCCGTCTGAGGGTCTTTGAGCATTTCGGCAAAAGCAATTATGCCGGTGAGGGGAGTGCGGAGTTCGTGATTGGTGTGGGCGAGGAATTCCCGCTGCAGCCGGTTGGTTTCTCTTAACCTGCGGTTAACTTCTTCCATTTTTTCTTTTTGCAGTTTGAGAAGGCGGTTTATTTTGTACATACGCTGCAGCGAGGTAATGAAAAGGGCGTAGAGAACCAGCAAGTAAGCGGTAATTTTGTATAGATGCCCGGCGATATTGAGAAGGTCGTAAACGCTGGCGTAGACAGAAAAAGCCGTTTCGCTCAGGATTCCCGCCAGAAGAGACCATCTCAGGAAAAGAGAAGGTGCCTCTTTTTCTTCCGCTTCTTTCTGATAACGGTAGATGGAAAAAAGGGCCAGAGCGCGGAGAGAGATAACCACAAATTCCAGACCCTTTTTTACCGGACTTTGGCCGTAACTGGCCACATACATAGGCGGGAGATGATCCAGCCAATAGATGACGGCCGCCGAAGAAAGAGGGAGAAAGGAAAGAACGGGCAAGAGAAAGACAACCAGGGGTATCTCGCGCCGAACTTTTTTCTGTTGCAGCAATACTGCCAGCAAGAAAAAAGCTGCTTCCCACAGGCGAGCGCTAATCCAGAAGGTGGAGGCTTTGTTGGGTGAACTGGGAGTAAGAAAGGGGGGCATTCCTGGGTAGGACAGGGTATGGATCAGATCGAGAAAGCCCGCACCGGTAAAAGTTAGAGCTATCAACAGACTGAAAAGGGAACCCGTTTCCCGGTAATTGAACCAGGCAGAAATTACCACCGTAAAGGCGATGACGATGGAGGAAATTTCGACTACGTTGTGAAAAGCCAGAAAAAGGGAGGAAGCGATTTTCACTTTTGCTAAGTGGGGCAGGAAGAGAAGCAGGAGAAGAGGAATTGATGCCAGACCGGCGAAAAGCAGGTCCTGCCTCCACGCCGGACGCGCTTTTTTCCCGTGCAGAAAAACCACCGCCGTGCTTTTTGCTATTAATTATTAGCTGTCGACCAGAAAATTCCTGCTCTTTCTACGTTTTTTACGTTAAGAAAAATTTAAGGAAAAGGCAAGGGGCAATTAATAACCCTAACTTAAACTAGAGGGCAAGGGGAAAAAAAGGTGGTGAGAGGATGGCTCCGAAAATAAGAGGAGAAGAATGCGTGGGCTGCGGGACCTGTGTTTCTGTATACCTCCAGGGGGTATGGGAGCTTAAAGAGGATAAAGCGTACCAGGCTTTTCCGGAAAAATGCAGCGAATGCGGCTCCTGCGTAGAAAACTGCCCGGTGCAGTGCATTTACTGGGAATAAAAAAGGGAGGTAGATACGAATGTACGAGAAAACCAGAGACAACTTGCTGGCGGCCTTTGCCGGGGAGAGCCAGGCCCGAAACAAATACACCTTTTTCGCTGCGGTAGCGAAGAAAGAGGGCTGGCTGGAAATAGCGGAGATTTTTGAAGAGACGGCCAAAAACGAAAAAGAGCACGCCGAGGTGATTTTCAAACTTCTCGGTTCCCTCAAAGACACGGCGGCCAACCTGGAAACGGCAATTGCCGGAGAGAATTATGAAGCGACCGACATGTATCCCGAGTTTGCCAGGATTGCCCGGGAGGAAGGCTGGGGAGAGGCGGCCAAATTTTTTGAGGAAGTATCCAAGGTGGAAGCTTTCCACGCCCGCCGTTTCCAGAAGCTCCTGGAGGATTTAAAAGCAGGACGGCTGCTGAAGAAAGAAGAAGAAATTTACTGGCAGTGCCGGGAATGCGGCTACATTTACCGGGGTACTGAACCCCCTCTTACCTGTCCGGTATGTAGTCACCCGCGGGAATATTACAAACCCTACAACGGGGAGGTTGAACCCTGATGAAGCTCTGGAAGTGCGGTGTATGCGGGTTTATCCACGAGGGGGAAGAAGCGCCGGAAAAATGTCCTAAATGTGGGGCACCGCGGGAGGCCTTCAGGCTTTTAGAGGAAAGGGAAGCCGATCTGGTGTTGAAGTCCCGGACTACCAATGACATCCATATGGCCCTGAATGGGCTGGTGGAAGAGGCTATGGTTTTGGCCGAGGAGGGTTTGGAGATTAATTTAGATCCCGGCTGTGCGGCCATCTTCCAGGAGATCTTCCAGTTTGCCAAAGTTATCCGCCAGAAGATCAAGGCTGAGCTGGAAACCCATATGCAGAAGGGAAAATGGGGTTAACAGGTCTCAAAGGGCCGCCCCTGACAGGAGGGATTAGCCATGAAAGAACTGAAAATTCGGGTAGAACCGTGGCGGCCGGAAACTGAACAGGAGGTCCAGAAGCTCCTTGCCGACGGCTGGGAGATTCAGGAGATAGCGGTGGAAGAACACCATAGCTGTCATGACAGCCTTTCCACCGGAGCGCGGACGATGATTTATACCCTGGTGAAAGACGAATAAAGGTTGACAGACCCGCTGCCATTAGTATAATTTGGTAGTAGTTACAGCAGCACAAGGGCAGAAAAAGCGATGACGGAGACTGTACTCCTGGCAGGTCTTCATTCCAGGGAGGAGGGGCCGGGGACTGGAAGCCCTTCCATGAAGGCCAGGGGGAAATTTCCCTCCCGAGCTGCCGGCTGAAATCTTCCGGCGGAGAGAGTAGGCTTGGCCGGGTCTTTCCCGTTAGCGAAAGGGGGTATCGGCCCTTTGGGCCCGTACTCTGGTGGGGTTTTTGCTGCTGTAAGGGTGGTTGCGGGAACCAATCCCGTCCCTTGGGGGACGGGAATTTTTTCTTTTCCTGGGAGGAGAGGCTGATAATGCGTCTCGGTTATCTTGGGCCGGCGGGGAGTTTTAGTTGGGAAGCTGCCCAAAAGTATGCGGAGAAGTTAAATGAAACTGTCCAGGAAGTGGCTTTTAAAGATATCGATGCCGTTTTCGCCGCGGTAGCAGCGGGCGAAATCGAGGCCGGCATGGTACCGCTGGAGAACTCGCTGGAAGGGTCGGTTAACATTACCCTCGACCTTTTGGCCCACGAGTACGACCTCCAGGTAACTGGGGAAGTAGTTTTACCTGTGCATCACTGCCTGCTGGTGCGGCCGGGGACGAAAATAGAGGAGATTAAAACTATCTACTCCCATCCTCAGGCCCTGGCCCAGTGCCGGCGGACTCTGAAGGCCCTTTTCCCGGAAGTATGCCGCCGGGAAACGGGTAGCACGGCGGAAGCGGTACGGCTGGTGGCGAGCGGGGAAGAGGGAGCGGCGGCCCTGGGCAGCAGAAAAGCGGCTGAACTTTATGGGCTTACCGTGTTACGGGAAGGAATGCAGGATGAGGAGAAAAACTGGACCAGGTTTATGGTTATTGGGCGGGAGGGAAGGCCGGTACGGCCGGAGAAAAGCCGCACCCTCCTGGTTCTTTCCTTCCCCGACCGGCCGGGGGGGCTGTATGAAATTCTGAAAATCTTTGCCCTGCGCCGGATTAACCTGACCAAGATCGAGTCCCGGCCGGCCAGAAAGGGACTGGGCGATTATATTTTCTTCCTGGAAATGGAAGGCGCTCCGGCAATATCTACAGTTGCAGAAGCCTTGCAGGAGCTAAAGGAGCGGACGACCTGGTTGAAGATTTTAGGGACGTACGAAAAGTGGGAAGAATAAAAGCGGTTTTTCTGAGGGAGGAGGTTTGCACTATGCCAGTTATCGACATGCACGCCCACGCTTTTCCGGAAAAAATCATGGAAAAAGCGGTGATTAACCTGGAAGAGTTTTACGGCCTGGAAATACCCAACCGCGGCGATCTGGAAGGACTCTTGACAGCTGCCGATGAAGCCGGGGTGGAGAAAATTGCCCTTCACATCGCTGCCACCAAACCCTCCCAGGTGAGGCAGGCCAACGACTGGATAGCGGCGGCAGTGGCAACTTATCCCGACCGTCTGATAGGCTTTGGTACCGTGCATCCTTACTATGAAGATTACAAGGCCGAACTGGAGAGAATGGCGACCCTGGGGCTTAGAGGGGTCAAGTTTCACCCTGAACTGCAGAATTACGTTCTGGACGAAGAGAGGGCCATGGCTCTGTATGAAGCCATCGGCGACCGGTTCATCATCATGTTTCATATGGGCGATGAGCGATCGCACCGCTCGGCGCCGGCCCGGTTGGCCCGGGTGTTGGAGACTTTTCCCCACCTCAGGGTTATCGCTGCCCACCTGGGCGGCTATGAGAGCTGGGAGGAAGCTCGCAAGTACCTCTACGGCAAGAACCTTTACCTGGATACCTCCAGTGCCCTCTGGTGCATGAAGCCGGAAGAGGCGGCGGAGCTCATCAGGGCTCACGGCGTGGACAAGGTGTTTTTCGGCTCCGATTACCCGGTGGCGACGCCGGGAGAAGAACTGGAACGGCTCCATGCCCTGCCCCTTACCGAGGAAGAAAAGGAAAAAATTCTTTACACCAACGCTTTGCGCCTGCTTCGGGAATAGACCGACTTATTTTCCGAGCTGTTTGTGCCTTTAGCCGGGAGCTAACGGACGCGAGAAGTGCCAAAAAAGAGACGAAACGGTAGCGCAGGGGTAGAAGGCAACCGATTAGTACTGCTGCGGTGCGGGTAGGGACGGTGGCCTTGGTTACCGCAGAGATGGAACGCTCGGGCTACGGCGAGACTGTTTTTTCCCGGGAATTTACCCCCTACCTTCCCGACCGCACCGCTCCTCCGGCCGTGGGTAGTGTCTCCATCAGCGGCAGCAACGGTCCTGCCGGCAGCGGCAGCAGCGCCACCGTAACCGCCACCTGGACCGGCGTAAACGACCCGACCACCGGGTCCAACTCCGGCACTAACCTCTACCGCGTCTACCTTTACAAAACCGACCTCAAGACCGGGTCACATCCTCCCAGTACGTAGACATACCCCACACCGGCACCGTGACCCACACCTACATCTTCACCAACCAGCCCGACTCCACCAGATACCAGGTAGCCGTGCGCACCTTTGACAAAAACGGCAACTACTCTGACCTTACCTACTCCGGCTCCTGGAGCAGCGCCGACCGCACCAACCCCACCGTCAGCATCAGCTCCCCCGCAAACGGCACCACCACCTACGAATACAACCCCGAAAACCAGCTTGTGCGGGTCATAAAACCCAACGGCGATGTAATAGAATTTGCCTACGACGGCAGCGGCCGCCGTATCAGCAAGACCGTAAACGGTGTCACCACCAAATATGAATACGACGGCGACCTCCTTGCTGCCGAAACCGACGCCAACAACAACCTCCTCTTTACCGTTTTGAGATTGAGAATTGCCGAGTCCTAATAAACCGGAGAAGGAGGTTCGCACCCAAGTAGTGCCCCCGAAGATAGCTAACTTCATCATTCCCAAACAGTTTGGGCCTGGTAGGAAGTCCGCGGCCCATTTTCTTTTCTCTCTTTGCCGTGTTTTTCTCAAACCTGAACGGAGGCGGGAGGGGCTGAAGAAAGGCGAACTATTTAAAAGAAAGCAGAGGGATTCCAGGTTTGACAGGTTGTTTTTTGCGGCGCTCTCCAACCACCTGCCGGAAAAAGCTTTTTTCCTCTCTTGCTTTTCCAGTGGATGTGGCATAATTAATTTTGAGGGCGATTTTTGTCGACCTGATGGCGGTGTGGACAGGCCGGGGAGGAAGAAAAAAGGAGAGGTGAAGGAAGGAAAGGGATGAGAAAAATTCGGGTTGCCTGGAGCAGCACCCACCAGGAGTTTCTCATTACCGATTCTTATTATTTCTCTGTGCTGGCCAGGGAATCACAAAAAGACGGAGTGGTTATTGAAGAAGTTGATAAATTTAGCGATCTTTTTGCCTACGATGTTGTTGTTTTCAATTATCCGGAGCGGCCTTTCAGCCAGGAAGAGATTGAGGTTATTAAAGAGAATGTGATGGAAAAAGGAAAAAGGGTTCTCTTCACGGCTCACTTCCAGAACAAGGACAGGGTGGCGGAGATTTGTTCCGACGTGGCTCGGCTTTTCGGCCTGCTGGTCCTTCCTGATGAAGTCAGGGATCAAGTCAACCATCTCGATGACGACCCCTATCAGATCCTGACTTCCCGGGTGTTGGCTTACAGCGAGGGTGTGAAACAAGTAGTTTTTCCTTACAGCGCTCCCTTAAAATTGCTGGCGGAGGCAGAAATCATTCTCAGAGGTATGGAAACGGCTCGAAGTGGAGAGGGTGAAGAGGCTCCCGTCTTAGTGGCAGAAAAACGATTTTCTTCCGGAGGTAGTTTTGTTTTATCCGGCAGTTGTATCTTCTGGGACAACTATTCTATCACTCGCGAAAACAACCTGCGCTTTGCTCTCAACCTAATCGCCGGTGCTGGCAGGTAACCGGCTATAAACCTTCTCCCTCGCCTTTCCGGGGGTTTTTTTATTTTTTGAGCAGCAAAAAGTGATCCCCGGGCATATGATGGGACGGGGGGAGAGAACATGAAAGCCGACGGAGTTTTTGAAGGAGGCGGGGTGAGGGGGATCGGGTTGGTAGGGGCGCTTGCCGGAGCCGAGGAGAAGGGCTACGAGTTTGTCTATCTGGCCGGAACCTCGGCCGGCGCCATTGTGGCGGCCTTGAAAGCAGCTGGTTACACCGCCTTAGAGATGAAGAAGATTCTCATGGAGACCGATTTTACTACTTTTCTGGACCCTACCCTCCTGGCCCGTTTGCCGGGCTTTGTGGGGATGGGGTTGAGCATTTTTTTCCACCTTGGCATCTACCGGGGGCAAGCTTTTGAAGAGTGGCTGCGCAATTTGCTGGCCCGGAAGGGCTTGCAACATTTTGGTGACTTAGTGATGCCGGAATACGCCCGCAGACCGGCCTTTCGCTACCGGCTGCGGGTGGTGGCGGCGGACTTGACCCGGGGGCGGATGCTGGCGTTGCCCCAGGACATTGCTTATTACGGTTTGGATCCGGATTACTTGGAAGTGGCCAGAGCCGTGCGGATGAGTATGAGCATTCCCTTTATCTTTTGCCCGGTGGTGATTCAGGGTTGTTCTCTGAAGATGAAAAAGAAAAAGAAATTTTACCTGGTAGACGGTGGCATTTTGAGCAATTTCCCCGTCTGGATTTTCGACCGCCGCGAAGAGGAGCAAGAGTGGCCTACTTTCGGTTTTAAGCTCCGTTCTTCTCACTGGCAGTGGGAGGAGTGCAATCCCATTCGGGGGCCTTTCACTATGGCCCGGGCGATTGTGGAAACCATGATGGAGGCTCATGATGCTCGCTACTTGGAGGAGGTCAGTTACGCCCGGACCATTGTAATTCCCACGGGAGATGTGAAAGCGGTTGATTTCAGCCTTTCTCGCAAACAAAAGGAGAAGCTCTATCAAAAGGGGCGAGAGGCAGCGGAGAAATTTTTTGCCACCTGGGATTACGAAGAATACTGCCGGAAGTACGTACGTTAGAAGATGAAAACTTTTTCTTCCAAAGCCGGCAGGCGGAAGGGGAAAATCCGTCGGCCGGCTTTTTGGTAGTGTTGAGTAAATGAATTTCGTAAGGCTTTTTTTATTTTTTTGTGCTATTATTCTAAGTAGGAGGAGGGAAAATGCGACAAAAAGTGCTAGTTGTAGCCGAAAACCCAGCGATAAGGCTGCTGATAAAAAATAAGTTTGAAAAAGCAGCCGATCTGCTTTTTTCCTATCAGGTGGTGGAGGCCGAGGATACTGGTACGGCCCGGGAGTTGGCGGAGAGGGAAGAAGTGGATGCGATTATCTGTGATTTGGATGTTCCCCCGGGGGGAGGGCTTTTCCTCTGCCAGCAACTGAAGGAAGTACCGGCTTTAGCGGGGATTCCAGTGGTGGTTCTGGGAGAGAGAAGCGGGCGGGAAGAGCGGATTGCCGCCTACAGGGCCGGGGCGGTGGCTTTTGTGGCCAAGCCCTTTGCCGTAAACGAGCTTTATTACCGGCTTCGCGCTCTTCTTCAGATGCGGACGGCCCTTTTCACCGGGAAGGAAATGGAGGCGGTGACGACCTTTTTGCAGAGAGAAGACTTGGAGCCGGCAGAAGCTCTGGCGCGTTTGCTCCAGGTTCTCTGCCCCGGTTCTCCTTTTTACATCTGGCACAAAGGCCAGGAAGATTTGTCTCTGATTTTTCCTCAGGACGCAGCCGGTGAGACTCCCGGCAGCCTGTCTCCGGAAAGCTGCCGGATAGAAGGATGGGTAATCTTTTCCTGGTCAGGGGAAGAAGGGGAATACATAGCGGCTGTGAACAGCAGGGGCATGGGGGCCGGAAAAAGAGAGTTTCTCCGCTGGCTTTTGAGTTTGAGGGGGTAAGAAAATGCCCTATGCGGTCTCTTATTTGCTTTTTCTTCTGATACTGTTGTTTGCTCTTTTTGGCTTAATTCTGGTCATGTTTTTCTACAAGGTCCTCCTTCACTTACGGAGGGGCGAAGAAGAGAAAAAACGGCAGGAGTTACTTTCTGCCCTCCTCAATTTTTTGAGTGAAGGGACGGAGTTTGCTCTTTCGCCAAAGCAATATCCTTTGCTTGCGGAAATTTTAACGGCGGAGCTGGCTTTTCTCGGCGGAGAAGACCGGGAGAGACTCTTGGATTTTCTCAAAGCCAAAGGTTTTTACTCTTACCTTTTGGAGGAAATAGAGAAAAGAAAAGGGGTTCGCTTTCTCAGGGCGTTAAGGGTTTTTTCTTCCTTTGGCAGCCGGGAAGACTTGGGGTTTTTGTTAACCTTGATGGAAAGAAAAGGAGAGAAGTATTTTCCCGACCTGGCCGTGGCTTTTTTGCGCTTGTTAAACACCATAGAGATGGAAAATAAAGGGATTTTTTTGGCCGCTTTTTTGGACATGCTCCTCAAGCGGCTATCTCTGTTTTCTTTTGCCCTCAGGCGAGAGGTGCAGTTTCTTTTAACCGGGTTAAAAGAAGAGGCAGCAGCGGTAGTTATGGAGAGGGTGCAAAGGATGCTGCTTACAAGTCCCCCCGAGCTTCTCTCCTTTTCCCTGGACCTTTTGGGTAAGCGTTCCCGGGAGAAGGGGTCAGCACAGCGGGAAATAGATCAACTCCTTTTTCTTTTAGATGTACTGGGTGAGATAGCTCTGCCGGAGGGAGAGTTCCTCGCCAAAAAGCTCCTCACCCACCCGGAAGCGGAGGTAAGAGCCCGGGCCTGCCGGCTGGCGGCTGCGGTGGGTTCGGCCGGGGCTTTCTGTGTGGTGGATGGGAGAGAAAGAGAGTGTTTTGCACCGGCCTACCTTGTTTCCTGTTTGAAAGATCCTGCCCCGGCGGTCCGGGTCCGATGTGCCCATGCCCTCGCGGTCCTGCAGATAGAGGAGGCTTTACCTCACCTAGCTTCAGCTCTTGCCGACCGGGTTTATTACGTGCGTGATGCGGCCATGCGGGCCCTGTACGCCTACCGCTGGCGGGCTTTTCCTTACCTCTGGCAGGTAGTAAAGGAAGGGAAAGATCCTTTCGCCCGGGACAAGGCGCTGGAATGTTTTCAGCTTTATGATAATTTTCTCTTGCTAGTGGAGGGGAGCAGGGGATTAAACCATCTTGACCCTTGTTTCTGCCGGGAGATTCTCGCCGTGCTGGAGGTGGAAGCGGGGGAGGTGTTTAAGAGAAGGCTTGCGGAGCTTGCCCCGACCTTTCCTCCGGAAGGGGAAAGTTATTAGGCGGTGGGTCATTGAGGTCTATACCTGGTTAGTGAGTTGGTCGAGGGGTGAAAGGAGTAAATGGCCTATCCTGTCATTGAGGTCTATACCTGGTTAGTGAGTCTATATGTAGCAGCCCTCAACACTATTTACGCTGTTCTGGCGGTAATTTCCTTGGTGGGCCTGTTTCTCCACCTGCGGCGAAAGGTGAAGGGACGGCCGGTAGAACGGGTTGGTGCTCTTTTTTCCCTGCCTGTTTCGCTCCTGGTTCCTGCCTACAACGAAGAGAAGACCATTGTCAAAGCTGTTCGTTCCTTTCTCCAGAGCGATTATCCCCAGTATGAAGTGGTGGTGGTCAACGACGGTTCCACAGACGGGACTCTCGACGTCCTGATAAAAGAGTTTGCCCTTTACCCCATCAAACGGCCTTTCCGCAAAGTTATTGCTACGGCACCGGTAAGGACCCTCTACTATTCCCGCTCCTATCCCAATTTAGTGGTTGTAGATAAAGAGAACGGGGGTAAAGCCGATGCCCTCAATGCCGCTCTCAACGTAGCAGCTTATCCCTACGTTTGCACTCTGGATGCGGATTCTGTTTTGGAGCGGGATGCTTTAGCCAAGGTTATGGAGCCTTTTTTTGAGGAACGGGGGCGGGCAGTGGCTGTCTCCGGGGTGGTGCGGCTGGTAAATGGCACTTTAGTAGACGAGTTCGGCAGGGTAAAAGAAGTACACCTGCCCCGTTCTTCCCTGGCCAGGCTGCAGATTGTGGAGTATTTCCGGGCTTTTTTGGGGGCGCGTTTAGGGTTTTCTTATCTCGGCAGCCTTCTCATAGCCTCTGGAGCCTTTGCTGCTTTTGCCAAGGAGGCGGTGGTCCAGGCGGGTGGATTCAGTACCCGCACCGTCGGCGAAGATATGGAGATAGTTGTCCGACTGAAGCGTCTCAGTTACCAGGCCGGCAGACCGGGGAAAGTGATTTTCGTCCCCGACCCCATCGTCTGGACCCAGGCTCCGGAAAACCTCTACGACCTGTCCAGACAACGGCGGCGCTGGCAGAGAGGACTGGCGGAAGTCATTTTCTTGCACCGGGGCTGTCTCTTTAACCCCCGCTACGGCGTCTGCGGCCTGTTTGCTCTGCCTTACCAGCTTCTCTTTGAACTGCTGGGGCCGGTAGTGGAAGCGATGGGTTATGTGGTGGTGCCGGTAGCCTGGCTTTTTGGTCTCATCAATACCACCGGCTTCTGGGTTTTTCTCTGGGCCGAGGTTTTTTACGGGATTTTTGTCTCTCTACTTTCCGTCCTTTATTCGGAGCTTTCCGAGAAAAGATACGCCACTTTCTTGGAGTTTGCCGTGCTGGTAATTTACGCTGTCTTAGAGAATTTCGGCTACAGGCAGTTAACTGTCGTCTGGCGGCTACAGGGGTTGATGGACGCCCTGCGACGAAAACGGGGCTGGGCCAAAGTGGAAAGACAGCAAATTTAGGGGGGATTGCGGTTGCCGAGGCGGAAAAAATGGTACCTTTTTATCGTTCCGCTGGTGCTGGCAGTCATTGTTAGCGGTCCTTTTCTCTGGTGGTATGCCCTTCCGGTCAGACCCTTGCAGGTGATTATTCTGGACAAGACGGTTCCCGACCGCACTTACCGGGAGCACCGGGGGCTGATGTGGATTCTCAACCACCGCAAGCGTTTTAACCGGAACACTGGCAAGCCTTTCCGCTATGATCGGGATTATTACGGCTTTTTCCCGCTGGAAGGGAAGAGTTTCGATATTATTTCCCTTCCCTCTGACCTTAAAAAGGCGGATATGGTGTACATTGCTGACACTTACGGGGTTTACAGTGAGGATTTCTACGGCGAGAACCTGCCAGGGGAGAGATCGGAGCTCCTTTATGGTGGGATGACAGAGGAGGAGGCGGCAGCGGTGGCGGCAGCGGCGCGGGCGGGAGTTCTCACCGTGGCTGAGTTCAACACCTTAGCTTCACCCACGCCAGAAGGGGCACGGAAGAAGATGGAAGAAGTCTTTGGCGTGGAGTTTACCGGCTGGACGGGGCGCTATTTTTCCGACCTGTCGGCAACAAACAAGGAGATGCCGGAGTGGCTGGTAGCCTCTTACGAGCGCCAGGAAGGGAAAAAGTGGAGGTATACCGGTCCCGGACTGGTGCTGGTCCATGCCGGCGGGCGGGTGGTGGTTCTGGCCGAAGGACGGGAAGTAGAGACCCCGCCCTGTGCGGCGATGGTGCGCCGGCCGTGGCCGAGAGGGCCTGAGGTGGGAAAGAAAATTCCCTATTATTACTGGTTTGAGATCCTCCGGCCGAAAAAAGGGAGCGAGGTTTGGGCCGAATTTCAAATTAACGCTACGGCGGAAGGAAAGAAAATCCTTGCTCATAACGGCATTCCTGCCTCCTTTCCGGCGGTGGTGGCGGTAACCGACCGGCCGGTTTACTATCTGGCGGGAGATTTCGCCGACTTGGCGGAAGTACCCCCGCGCTGGTCGGTGGCCGGAATGAGCTGGGTGCAGCGGCTGTTCGGCACCGCTCTCCCTGGTGACCAGACCTATTTTTACTGGCATTTTTACTTCCCGCTGGTGGATTTTTTTCTGGAGAAGATAGGGGACGGTGGCAGGAGATGAACAGACCGATAGCCGTACTGCTGACGCTGATCCTTACCTTGCTCTTTTCTTTCGTAGCCGGGGTAGCCGTTCTCTTTCTGGTGATAATCCCCCTGGATGCTTTCCTGAGGACCTATGATGTGGCGCCGGTACTGATAAATTTCGTTACAGCTTTTCCCATCTTTTTCTGGTTCGTCCTTTCCCTTCTTGGTGCTCTTTTTTTCTACTACCAGCTAACCCATTCGCGCCGGAGCTTGCTGGTGGGGGTGGCATTTCTGATCCTCCTTTCGTTTATTAGCGGTGCGGGTATGTTTTTCCTCACCCACACCGAAAATCCCGGCCTAAAACTCCTGCAGGGGAAGAGAGAGGAGACCACCAAGCGGATTATTTTCGGACCCTATCCGGAAGAAAGCACCCTGAAGAGCCTGAAACAGCAGGGGATAACGGATGTCATCTCCCTTCTTAATCCGTCCATCCCCTTTGAGAGGGTACTCCTCCTCCGGGAAATGGAGGCGGGCAAAAAAGTAGGGATCACCGTTCATTCCGTGCCCATGCTCCCCTGGGTGAGCAAGAACAGCGAGGCGCTTGAGGAGATAAAGAAGCTCCTAGCGGAACCTTCCCGGCGTTACTATATCCATTGCTACTTGGGCAAACACCGGGTGGATCTTGTCCGCCAGATGCTGGCTGCGGGAGGAAAGGTTAACCAGGGGCGGGAAGTGATTTTTCCCGATCGGCTGGAGCGGGGAAGAGTGGTTTCCCTGAGCGGTGGCAGGTACGTTTTAGGTCCTCTGCCCACGGAGGAAGAGTGGTTTAACGTAGTGGCGCGAGGGAGATTTACAACTGTAATATCTTTCCTCAACCCGCGTAATCCGGAAGATGTTCCCTGGGTGGAAAAGGAGAAAGAGTGGGGGCGTAGTTTAAATATAAAAGTGATGTTTGTACCCTTTTCTCATCCTCCTACTCAGGAGGAAAAAGATAAACTGGCCAACCTGCTGGGCGACGTTCAGGGCCGGTTTTACATCCACGGCTTCCGGGGCGACGATCCCCGCCTTCCCCTGGTAGAGGGGTACCTGCGCTGCGGGAGATGGTTGCCTTCGCCGCTGCCGTCCCTTCTGGCCCGGGAAGGAACCGTAGTTGTTGTTCCCGGTCTGTACTTAGGACCCGCGCCCTCCCCTGCAGAGGTGGCGGAAATAGAGAAAGCGGGCTGGCGGGTGGTGGGAAATCTCACCTCTGAAAATCACCTTTCTCTGCCGGAGATGGCCCGCCGGATTGAAGAGACGGTGGCAAAAGAGGGACTTCCTGCTTACTTCTACGGTTTTGCCGGGGAAGAGCAGTTGCACGCGGTAGCGGAACTCCTCCGCCGTTATTACTACGGAATGGAAGAGTTGCCTCCTGCCCTGGCAGCGGCGAAGAGTGTGAAAATCAGCGGCTTCATAGCAGTCGGCCCGCTCCAGGGTGAAAAAATGGCGGCGGAACCGGCCAGAGCTGGGTTCCGCACGGTGGCATTCCTCGCCGGCAGGGATGGAATGGATGCTGGGGAGCGGGAGAAGCTGGTTCGAGCTGTGCACAGAGCAGGGATTGAGGGAAAAATCCTTCCCTACCGCGATGGGTATGAGAACGAGATTATTCTCCTTTCCCGGGAGAAAGGGCCGTGCTATGTAGCGATATCTGCCCCGGCTTTGCCACAGGTGGTCGGGGATCTTAAAGGACACCTTCTTCAGAGGTGAGAAAATGAAGAAAAAAGCGGTGGCCATCGGCCTTCTGGCACTTCTGATTTTGCCTCTCTCTTATTATTACCTGCTACCGGGCCCCCTTACGGCCCGGGTTGCCAGTGCCGGTTTGCAGGTGGAACTGAGCTGGCGGCGGTCGGCACTGCCTCTTGCCTACCTGCTGGAAAAGGAGGAGGGGAGAAAAACGGTGGTGCTGGGGCAGACGACTGCAGGGAGGTGGGTGGACGACGAGGTGGTGCCAGGAAAAACTTACCTGTACCGTCTTTCTGCTCCCGCCCGCAGCCGGTGGTGGCGGCGGGAGGCGAAGGTGGAAGTGCCGGACGAGTTTGCCTCCTTCCGGCAAGCCCTTTACCGCCGTCTTGATGCCCACTTTTTTCCTTCTTCCGGACGCAGTGCGGAGAAGAGATGGATTTACGACGATGCTTTAGGAGTGCTGGTCTACTGCGCTACCGGTGAAAAAGAAAAGGCCCGGCGAATACTGGCCGGACTGGCTTCCCGCCAGGGGAAAGAGGGGGCTATAAATTTCTTTTATTTTACCGATAACCAACCGACGGAGAGATATATCCGCAGCGGGCTTTAGCCTGGGTAGGGTACGCAGCGGCTGTTTACCAGCTTACCTTTTCCGATCCCTCTTTTCAGCCCATGGCGGAAAAAATTGCCGCTTACCTTCTGAGCTTGCGGGGGAAAGACGGCCTGGTCCGGGGTGGGGAAGGAACCTACCTTCCCGGGGGTGGATTTAAGCCGGGACGGGTGGAGTGGGCAGCAGCGGAGCACAATATCGACACCTGCTTTTTCCTCCAGGCCTTGGCTAAAGCTACCGGCAAGAGCAGTTATGCCCGGGAAGAACAAAAAATAGGGCAGGCTCTGGAGCAAGTCCTGTGGTTGCCAAAGGGGGACAGGCTGCGTCCAGGCACCGGGGAAGACCGGCCGGCTCTGGATGTGGTGAGCTGGGGAGGCCTTTACTTCCTGGCTAAAAACGACGCGAAAAAAGTGCGGGCTTCCCTGGATGGCCTCAAAGCCTTTGCTCTCCCCGGCGGTGGTTATAGTTACGAGCCGGGGGGAACCCTGTGGCTGGAAGGGAGCTGGGGAGCGTTCCTTCTCCGCCTGCGTTGCGGCGAAGAGGTGGGTAGGGAAATCCGCTTTCTGGCCCGCAGGCAGGAGGAACTGGGTGGCGGGACGGTGAGCGACGCGGCCTGGGGCTTTTTGGTTTTGGGAGGCAGGGACTTTCTTCTCAGCAAAAAGTTTTTTGAAGGGGTTTTTTTGAAAATCGCAGCAGAGCGGACGCAGGCTGGGCTTTCAACGAGGAAAAATTTTTCCTGCTCAAAAATTATACTTGCTTCATGAGGATATTCTAATATAATGAAAGTAGGAAGAACTAAAAAAGCGAAGGCTAGAAAAAATTAAAAGAAAGAGGAGGGGGAAGAGTGGGAGAGTGCCTTTGCACCTGCGGGGACGAAAGGCAAAACGTTTTGGTTTTTGCCTGTTCAGGAGCTTCCAATCTGGGGCAAATCACCAATCAATCTGCTCTCCGCTTAATGGCCGAAGGCTTTGGGAAAATGTTTTGTCTGGCCGGAATAGGAGGAGGTGTTGAGAGTTTTATCAATTCAGCCAAGCTTGCAGAAGAGGTGGTAGCCCTTGATGGTTGTGCAGTGGGATGTGCGCTGGCAACGCTGCGCCGTCAGGGAATAGAGCCAACTTATTACCTGCAGGTTTCGCAACTGAATATTCCCCGCAAACCTGAGCCTGAGGTTTTGCCCGAGGAAGTAGAGAAAGTGGTGACGGCGGTGAAAAAGGCGTGGGGAGAGAAAAAAGATGGAAATTTACCTGGATAATACCGCAACTTCTTTTCCCAAGGCAGAAGCCGTTTATCAGGCGGTTTATGATTTCATACGTAACATCGGCGTCAATGCAGGGCGGGGTGCATACCGCCGGCCCCTTGCCGCCAACAAAATTATGAAACACGCCGGGGTCTGGCAAAACTTTTCGGCATCAAAGAGATTTCCTGGATAGTCTTCACGGCCAACGTTACCGAGGCTATCAACTTGGCTTTAAAGGGAATACACTTCATCGTGGCGACCATGTAGTAACAACCACTATGGAGCACAATGCCGTATGGAGGCCGTTGAAGGCTTTAGAAGGGGAACGCCAGGTAAAAATTACGACTGTGCCGTGGGACCGGCAGGGGGCCTGAACCCTCGCCTGGTCGAGGAAGCCATCAACAAGTCCACCCGTGTGATTGTCCTTCTCCACGCTTCCAACGTTACCGGAATGATTATCCCAGTGGCAGAAGGGGGAGCCGTTGCCCGCCGGCATGGAATCCCATGCTGGTTGACGCAGCCCAGACAGCAGGGGTTTTGCCCATTGATGATTCAGGGGCTGAAAAAGTTGGAGGAATGCCGTCCTCTTTTCACCCCGGCCTACGATGAGGCCAGGGAAACCCTGCTGGAAATGAGGCGAGCTTTTCTGGGAAGAGAGAAGGTGAGGTATCCATATGGGATTGGGAGGGGAGGTGAGAGGTATGGAAATAAAAGTGTTGGGGCCTGGCTGTGCTAATTGCAACAGATTGGAGCAGCTCGTTTTCGATGTTTTAGCAGAGATGAATATCGATGCCAATGTAACCAAAGTCACAGACATGAAGGAGATTATCTCTTACGGGGTGATGTCTACGCCGGCGCTGGTTATCAACGGACAGGTAAAATTTGCCGGCGTGGTGCCCAGCAAAGCCAAACTGGCAGAGATTATTTCTGCTGAATTAGACAAATGAAAAGAGGCTGACTAGGCATGTGGCAAAAATTTGTTGATTACCTCACCTATGATTTAATGGGCTTCCCACCGCAGAGCCGTTTGGGTTCGGCGGTGAACTTTTTCATTTACGATACGGTAAAAATCCTCGTTCTCCTTTCGGTGATCATCTTTGTCGTCTCCTTTATCCGCAGTTTTTTCCCGCCGGAGAAGACCAAAAAAATTCTCAGCCACCGGCGACAGGTTATTGGCAACATTCTGGCTGCCCTCCTGGGGATTGTTACTCCCTTCTGTTCTTGCTCGGCCGTGCCTCTCTTCATCGGTTTTGTGGAGGCCGGTGTTCCCCTGGGGGTAACCTTCTCCTTCCTCATTTCTTCCCCCATGGTTAATGAGGTGGCTTTGGGCCTCCTCTGGGTGATGTTCGGCTGGAAGGTAGCTCTGATTTACATTGCCAGCGGCCTTACCGTGGCCATCGTTGCCGGCATCATTTTAGGCCGCCTCCACCTGGAGCACTTGGTAGAGGACTACGTCTACCAGATTGCCTATGCGGCGGGAGGGGGAGCAGGGGGAGAGCTGCCTGCGATGACCTGGCGGGACCGGGTGGAATATGCCCGCTCCTACGTGGCGCAAATTTTGCGCAAGGTGTGGCTCTATGTGGTTATTGCCATTGCCATCGGCGGCTTTATCCACGGCTATGTGCCGGAAGATTTCCTGGCCCGATATGCCGGGCGGAATAATCCTTTCGCCGTGCCTTTGGCGGTGGCTATTGGCGTACCCCTCTACTCCAACGCTGCTGGTACTATTCCCATCGTCCGGGCCCTGATTGAAAAAGGGATGCCTTTGGGTACGGCTCTCGCTTTTATGATGTCGGTGACCGCCCTTTCTCTGCCGGAGATGATTATCTTAAGACGGGTACTAAAACCCAAGCTCATTGCTATTTTCGTCGCCATTGTTGCCACGGGGATCCTGGCGGTAGGGTACCTCTTCAACTTCATCATGTGAAGGGGGAGCATTCTCTCACCTTTCTAGCATTGTCTGATTAAACAGAATGAACTGGAGCGGAAAAAATGAAACGCCGTGGGGATAGTGGTAGCATCCGGTGGATACTGGGAGATGGCCGGAGGGATTGACTTCTTCTTCAGCCGGTTCCTGCTGAAAGTAATACCGGTGCCGGCGGTACGCCGGCGAGGAGTAATTTTTTAGGGAGGTGGTTTTTGTGGCGGTAAACGAAGCCCGTTTATCTCTTCTGGACCGGTTTCTAACTTTGTGGATTTTTTTAGCTATGGCCTTAGGAGTGGCTGTGGGATACCTCTTCCCCGGCGTGGCTGACCTTCTCAATCGGCTGTCGGTGGGGACCACGTCCATTCCCATTGCCATCGGCCTTATCGTCATGATGTACCCGCCTTTAGCTAAGGTCAACTATCGGGAGCTGTACAAGGTTTTCCAGAACAGGAAGGTATTAGCCCTCTCTCTTATCCAGAACTGGGTCATTGGCCCGGTGCTCATGTTTCTTTTAGCCATCATCTTCCTGCGCGGTTATCCCGAATACATGGTGGGGCTTATTTTAATCGGCTTGGCCCGCTGCATCGCCATGGTCATTGTCTGGAACAGTTTGGCCAAAGGAGATACGGAGTACGCTGCCGCGCTGGTGGCTTTTAACTCCCTCTTCCAGGTCTTTTTCTACTCCGTCTACGCTTATATCTTCATTACCATTCTTCCCGGTTTCTTCGGCCTGAAAGGGGCGGAGGTCCACGTTTCCATGGCGGAAGTGGCTAAGAGCGTGGGCATCTACTTAGGGGTTCCTTTTGCTGCCGGTTTTCTCACCCGCATGATTCTGGAACCGGCCAAGGGAAAGGAATGGTACGAGAAGGTTTTCGTGCCCAAAATTAGCCCGCTGACTCTCATCGCCCTCCTCTTTACTATCGTGGTTATGTTCTCCTACAAGGGGAACTACATCGTCAAACTACCTTTAGACGTGGTACGGGTAGCTATTCCTTTGGTTCTCTATTTTGTGGTGATGTTTACGGTTTCCTTCTTCATCAGCCGCTGGCTGGGGGTTAACTACCCGCAGACGGCAACCCTTTCCTTTACGGCGGCCAGCAACAATTTTGAATTGGCCATTGCCGTGGCGGTAGCCGTTTTCGGCATCAACTCCGGCCAGGCCTTTGCTGCTGTCATCGGTCCTCTCATCGAGGTGCCGGTGATGATCAGTTTGGTCAACGTGGCCCTGGCCTGGCAGAAGAAATACTTTGCGGTCGAAGGCCAGCGGTAAGTGCGGGAACGGGATGGCGGGCCTACTGGTCCGCTTTTCTTTTTTGCAGGCCGGAAAAATTATTGAGAAAAGTGACGGTGCATGTCACCAGGGAAAAGTAAAATAACTTTTGGAAAGGGGGAATAAGAGATGATATGGTATTTTGCCTACGGTTCCAACATGGATGAGGAGCGGATGCGAAAGCGGGTGGGGACGTGGTCTGCCCGCGTGCCGGGAGTGCTTGCGGGCTGGCGTTTGGCGTTCAACAAACAGGCGGACAATAAGCCTGGCGAGGGCTATGCCAATATCGTACCTTCCTCGGACAGGACGGTGGAAGGAGTCCTCTACGCGGTGGATGAGGAAGCGCTGGTGGTATTAGACCGCTACGAAGGGGTTCCTTGGCACTACCGGCGCGAGCGGCTGGCGGTGGAAAGAAAAGATACGGGGGAGACGGTGGAGGCCGTGGTCTACGTGGCGTGTCCGGAGAGGGTGCGGGAGGGGCTTAGACCATCCCGGGAGTATTTGCACCACTTGCTGGCCGGCAGGGACTGCCTGAGCGCGGAGTACATGCAGTGCTTGGAACGGGTGGAGACGGTGGATTAAGGAAAATGTCGGGAAATATTAGCGACGCTCTTATGCTCTGACATTAGCGGAGTTCGGTTGCACTTCCGGTGTTCGTCCTTGACAGGAAGCGGTGTAAGGATTATAGCCTGGGGTAGGGTTTATTGGTGGGTCGATGCCGACGTCGTCTTGCGATTTCTCACCGGCGATTCCTCGAAGATGGCTGCTAAAGCTCTGGAGTTTAATGAGACGTGTTGAAAAAGCAGTTGCAGTAAAAGCGGAACGGGTGTCGGCCCTACGGGGTTCGCGTGTTGACTTCCTTCCCTTTTTTTACTATAATTTCACGTAGCTTTAGATAGTGAAAGGCGAGGAAGGGGACGAGTAGTTCCGGTACGACGTCCAGAGAGCCCGGGGCAGGTGGGAGCCGGGTCGTACGGGCCGGAATGAAAATCACCCCGGAGCTGCCGGCTGAAATCCCGATTTGAGCGGGAAGAGTAGGCGCGGCCGGTAAAGGGACCGTTATCCCCTGCAAAGGGCCTGCTCCCAGAAAAGCAGGAATCCGGGTGGTACCGCGGGTAAGCAATACCCGTCCCATGGGGGACGGGTTTTTATTTTTGGGGAAAAAACAGGAGGGGAGATTAAGGTGAGCAAACCCGATTATAGCCACACGCTCAATCTACCGCGCACGGAATTTCCCATGCGGGCCAACCTGCCCAAGAGAGAACCGGAGATTCTCAAGTTCTGGGAAGAGAAGAAAATTTACCGCAAGATGCAGGAAAAAAATGCCGGCCGACCCAAGTTTATTCTTCACGACGGGCCTCCCTATGCCAACGGGGATATTCATTTGGGGCACACTCTCAATAAAATTCTGAAGGATATAATCGTGAAGTTTAAATCGATGGACGGCTACCAGGCGCCCTTTGTCCCCGGCTGGGATACCCATGGTCTTCCTATCGAGCAGCAGGCGATTAAAGCCTTAGGGTTGAATCGCCGCCAGATTTCGCCCCTGGAGTTCCGGCAGAAATGCAAGGAGTACGCCCTGAAATACGTGAACATCCAGCGGGAACAGTTCAAGCGGCTGGGTTGTTTCGGCGACTGGGATAACCCCTACCTCACGCTGCAGCCCCATTACGAAGCCCGGCAAATCGAAGTTTTCGGCGAGATGGCCAAGAAGGGTTACATTTACAAAGGCCTCAAGCCCGTTTACTGGTGCGCCGAGTGCGAGACGGCTCTGGCCGAAGCGGAGGTGGAATACGGGGACAAAAAGTCGCCCTCCATTTACGTCAAGTTCCCGGTGAAGGACAGCCGCGGCCTTTTTGATGCGAAAAGGACCAGCGTCGTTATCTGGACCACCACCCCCTGGACTCTGCCGGCCAACGTGGCCATCTGCTTGCATCCCGATTTCGAGTACGTGCTGGTGCGGGCCGGTGACGAGAAACTCATCGTCGCCCGGGGACTGCTGGAGCAGTTTGCCCAGGAAGTGGGCTTGCAGGACTACGAAATTCTCCAGTCCTTCACCGGCCGCGACCTGGAGTACGTGACCTGTTTCCATCCCTTCTTCGAGCGGGATTCCCTGGTCATCTTAGGGGAGCACGTAACCTTGGAGCAGGGTACCGGCTGTGTTCACACTGCTCCCGGTCACGGTTTAGAAGACTTTATCGTCGGCCAGCAGTACAACCTGCCGGTAATTTCTCCTTTGGACGATCAGGGCCGATTTACCGAGGAAGGTGGACCTTTTGCCGGCCAGACCACTGACGAGGCCAACCGGAATGTGGTGGAACTTCTCCAGGAGAAGGGGCTGCTGATGAAGCACGGGTACATTGTGCACCAGTACCCCCACTGCTGGCGGTGCAAGAAGCCCATCATTTTCCGGGCCACGGAGCAATGGTTTGCATCCATCGACGGTTTCCGCCGCGAGGCTCTGGCGGCCATCGATACCGTCCGGTGGATTCCGGCCTGGGGCCGGGACCGCATTTACAACATGATTGCCGACCGGGGTGACTGGTGCATTTCCCGCCAGCGCACCTGGGGCGTACCCATTCCCATCTTCTACTGCGAGGAGTGTGGTAAGGAAATCATCGACGACCGTACCATTGCCCACGTGCGCGACCTCTTTGCCGAGCACGGTTCTGACGTCTGGTTTGCCCGAGAAGCGGCGGAGCTGATTCCGCCTGGCTTCACCTGCCCCCATTGCGGCGGCAGCCGCTTCCGCAAGGAGACGGACATCATGGACGTGTGGTTTGACTCCGGTTCCAGCCACGCCGCCGTCTTGGAGGACAAGGAGCACTGGCCGGAGCTGAGCTGGCCGGCCGACCTCTATCTTGAGGGCAGCGACCAGCACCGGGGCTGGTTCAACTCTTCCCTGTGCACGGCGGTGGCCACCCGGGGCCAGGCTCCCTATCGGGCCGTTCTCACCCACGGCTTCTTAGTTGATGAGCAGGGACGGAAGATGTCCAAATCCTTGGGGAACGGTGTCGATCCCCTGGAGGTGATCGAGCAACTGGGGGCGGACATCCTGCGACTGTGGGTTTCTTCGGCCGACTACCGTTCCGACGTGGCTTGCTCGCCCAACATTCTCCGACAGATGGCGGAAGCTTACCGGAAAATTCGCAACACCTGCCGCTTCCTGCTAGGTAACCTCTATGACTTCAACCCCGCCACCGATACTGTGCCCTACGAGGAACTGCCCGAAGTGGACCGCTGGGCTCTCTTGCGCCTGCACAGGATGCTTAAGCGGGTGCTGGAGGCCTACCGCGAGTACGAGTTTCACATTCTTTACCACGCCGTCCACAACTTCTGCGCCGTGGACATGAGTGCCATTTATCTGGACATCAGCAAGGACCGCCTTTACACCCTTGCTCCCAAGAGCAAAGAGCGGCGGGCGGTGCAGACCGTTCTCTACGAAGTGATCAACGTTCTTGTCCGCCTGCTGGCCCCTGTCCTCTCCTACACGGCGGAGGAAATCTGGCAGCATCTGCCGGCGCCGGACAAGGCAGAAAGCGTCATGCTCACCGACATGCCGGCGGTGAAGGAGGAATACTTAGACCCTGCTTTGGAAGAACGCTGGGAGCGGCTGCTGGATGTGCGGGATGAGGTAGCGCGGGCTTTAGAGCAGGCCCGGCGGGACAGGGTTATCGGTCATTCCTTGGATGCCAAGGTTATCTTAGGGGCAGAAGGGAACCTCTTCTCCTTCCTTAAGCAGTACGAACATGACCTGCCTATGCTCTTCATCGTATCAGCAGTGGAGCTGCGGGAAGGTGCCGTACCGGGTCTAAAAGGCGAAAAACTGCCCTCCCTGACCGTGGCGGTGGAGAAAGCTCCCGGTCGCAAGTGTGAGCGCTGTTGGACCTACAGCGAAAAAGTGGCGGCAGAAGGAGAAAAGGCGGGCCTGTGCGAAAAATGTGTGGAAGTTCTGGCGACAACGGGGTAAAAGAGGACATGGGAAAAAACAACAGTAAAGGGGAGCAGCACCCGTCTCCTTGTGGGGAGCGGGTGTTTTTGTTTTTTCGGGCGATAAAAACGATTTGGCGCGGCAGCAAAGTTTTGGCTGGAGGGCAATTTTTTTGCCCGGTGGCAGGATAAGGAAAAAGAGTGTCGAAGTTCAGCAATAATAATGTTTTTTGCCAAAACAAAGAAGGGAGAGGAAGGAGAGAGATGGAAAACTGGCTGAAGATGTTTGCTTCTACCTGGTACGTGTGGCTACTTATTTTTTTGTTCTGGCTGGTGGGCCTTTTTTTGCCGAAGATAAGAGGCTTTTTTGGCGAAAAGTCGGTGGCTTTTTTTCTTTCCCGCCTCGACCCGGCCAAATCCAAGGTGCTGCACAACGTTATGTTACCGGCAGGCAGTAAAACTACCCAGATCGACCACATCGTGGTTTCCAACTACGGGATTTTTGTCATCGAAACCAAAAATTACGGCGGCTGGATAACATTATATTTCCATCGTGGCTTTTACCACCAGGGCCGACTTAAAAGTTAAAACCAGAACGCCGGTGGTTTACACCCCGCAACTGCTCAAGACTATTCGCCAGTACCGGGAAGAGACTATCCCCGACGATGTGCGGGACAGAGTTTATTGCTGCAAGTTTAAGTGGCGGGAAGGAAAAAAGTAGTCGATTTTTGCGGAAAAAGCAGGAAAAACGCAAAAAATGGCAAATATTGTCCTTTAGCGAGCAAAGAAAGGAGGGCTTGAATGAAAGAGCTTTACTTAGCGGCCCTTCTCCACGATATCGGCAAGTTCTACCAGCGGGCGGACAAGGAAATGCGCTATGAAAAACATGCTAGGGCTGGAAGTGTTTTTCTCAACCGTTTCCTCGCTGGCAGGCTTGCGAACGGGGAGAGGGACAGGGTGGTGGAGATGGTTGCCCGCCACCACGAGCCGCAGACTTACTGGGACTACGTGCTGGCGATAGCGGATAAGCTTTCTGCCATGGAAAGGGAAGAACAGGAAGGGGAGAAGGGGGAGGCAGCAGCAGAGCCCTTAGTGGCCATCCTTTCGCGGGTAAAGCTGGGAGACAAGGGTGGGGAGGAAGCCTATCATCCCCTGCGCCTGCCGGACCCGAATAAGCCTTCCTATCCCGAGAAGGCGAAGGAGAAAGCCCTAAGGGAAGGCGACTATCGCGATTTCTGGCAGCAGTTTACCGGCGAGATGGAGAAGGTTTCTGACCTCGGGGATACGGCGGGAAGGCTTACCCTTTACTATCTCCTCCAGAAATATCTCACCGCCGTGCCCTCGGCAGCCTACTATTCCCGGACCACCATTTCTCTCTTTGACCATGCCCGCACCACCGCGGCCATCGCCTTAGCTTTAGCCCAGGAGAAGCCGGAACATAAAGAGTTAGAGGAGATCCACGCGGCCCTTGTCAAATACCTGCTGGCGCCAGAAAAAGAAAGGGCACAGAGGGAAGAAGAGATACCGGCCCGGGAGAGGTTTTTCCTGTTGGGGGGAGATATCTCCGGCATTCAGGATTTTATCTACGACATTCCCATGGATGATGCCGCCCGCAACCTGCGGGGGCGATCTTTCCTCGTCGCTTACCTGTGCCACTTTTTAGCGCGGTGGCTGGCGGCGGAAGAGGGACTGGCCGAAGCCAACATTCTCCTCGCGGGCGGAGGAAAATTCACCCTCCTCCTCCCGGCGGGGGCAGCCGGGCGGCTGGACAGTTACCGCGAAAAATTGGAGAGGGAGTTTTACCAAGCCTTTGGCGGGCGGTTGAAAGTGTTTTTAGCCGGTATCTCCTTGACTTACCGTGACTTTCTCCCAGGGAAAATAGCCGCCAAGTGGGATGAGTTAGGCGGAGAAATTGAACGGGCCAAAAGGCGTCCCTGGGGCTCTCTCCTTGCGGCGGGGGTGGACCTGTGGCAGCCCCGGGAGGATGAGGGCACCTGTCCCGTCTGCGAGCAGCGGCCGCGGGAGGAAGAAGGCTGGTGCTCTTTTTGCAGCAGCCTTCGCGACCTGGGCCAGATGGTGGGGCAGGCACGGGTGTTGGCGGAGCGGCGGCGGGAACCTCGGGGCGGGACCGTCCGCACTTTAGGGGATTTCTTCGCCCGCTTCGGCTGGGAAATGGTATTGAGCGAGAAGACGCAGCCGGGATACAAGAATTTCCTTTTGGGCGGTTTCGATTTCATTGGTCAAAAATGTCAGGGCTTCTTCTTCGCCCCTGTATGGGAGCCCAAGGCTTTTGACTCCCTGGCGGAAAAAAGCAGCGGCCTTGCCACCTGGGGAGTGCTGCGGGGAGATGTAGACCACCTGGGGAGAATTTTTCGGGAGGGGCTGCCCGACCTCACCATCTCCGGTTTGGCTGCTCTTTCCCGATCGCTGAGCGAATTTTTCGGCCTTTACTTTGCCGGTCTTCTTACTAACTGGCGGGATGAGGTCTACCTGATCTACGCCGGCGGCGACGATTTCTGCCTCGTGGGAAGCTGGTCGGAGCTGCCCAGGGTAGCTCAGCATTTGCGCCGGGAGTTTTCCCGCTACTGCGCGAAAAACCCGGCCCTTACCTTCTCGGCGGCCATCCGCTTAGCGCCGGGGGTGAAGTTTCCCTTCTACCGGGTTGCCGCTGCGGCGGGAGACCTCCTCGAGGAAAAGGCCAAAGGCGAGGGAAGAAACCGCATTGCCTTCTTGGACCGGAGTTTCACCTGGGAGGAGTTTAAGGACGCGGAAGAAATAAAAAACCTCATTGTCCACATTATTACCAACGGCGGCTCCCGGGCCCTTATCTCCATCCTGCGTTTCACCGGTCCTGTTGACGACTATCGGACGGCCTGGCGTTTAGCCTACCACCTGGCCCGCTACCGGGATACCCTCGCCGGGGAGAAGCTCAGAGCGACGATGGAGGAGCTTATGGACCGGCTGTTGCCGGAGGACCGATATGTGTACCCATTCACGCTGGAAGTGGCCCGCTGGGCTGAATTAGAGACGCGAAGAGGAGGGGATGAAGAATGAACGGACAGGGGCACCAGAGTAAAAAAGGGCAAGCCGGAAGGGATGATGAACTGAGAGAATTGAAAGCGAAGGTCAAGGTAGTAATCGACCCTAATCAGGATCCGGACGGAGCGGAACTGATTGCAGTGGCAAGAAAGATGGCTGAGGTTTGTGCAAGAAAAAACATGACCACCTCCCAGATTCGCCATCTTTTTCAGGAAGTCCAACAGATCAGAGGAGGAGAAGGTTTTCTCTATCAGGTAAACAAACTGCGCTACAAATTCGCTTATACGGCAGGAAGACATAGGGAAGTAAAACCCCTGCAACAGGTGGCAGAAGTTGCTTTGAGCGAAGTGAGAGACGAGAAAAATTTGGCCCGCTTTCGCGACTTCTTCGAAGCGGTAGTGGCCTATCACCGCTACTTGGGTGGTAGAGAATAAAAGGCTTGAGGAGGGAACGGCTTTGCAGCTTATCGGGAAAATTGTCATTAAAGGGAAGATCAAAACCCTCACGGGACTCCATATCGGCGGCGCCCAGGGGAACAAGGAGATCGGTGGTGTGGACAAGAGCGTGGTCAAGGACGCCGAGGGCAAACCCTACATTCCCGGCTCCAGCCTGAAAGGGAAGATGCGCTCCCTTTTGGAGCGGGAAAAAGGGAAGCTGGATAAATCCAAATTGTACCGGCTGAAAGATGACGGGGATGAAACCAAAAAAATCCGCATTCACATGTGCAACGAGGAAGGCTGTCCCATCTGCGTCATTTTTGGTCGCAACAACGTAAAGGGGAAAAAGATGGATGACGGAAACCCAATCAATATCACCAACACCACCCCCACTCGTCTCATCGTACGCGATGCCTATCTGATTGAAGAGAGTTTAGCTAAAGTGCGCGATAAGCTGGACTTGGAGTGGACGGAGGTCAAGTTTGAAAACTCCCTGGACCGCATCACCTCGGCGGCTAACCCCCGCCAGTTGGAGCGGGTGCCACGGGGAGCGGAGTTTGAGCTGGAGATGGTCTACTCCGTGCTCACAGAAGGAGATAAAGAGCGGTTTAAAGACGTTCTTGCCGCCATGCAGCTTCTGGAAGACGACTATTTGGGCGGGTCGGGCAGCCGCGGCTACGGAAAGATAGCTTTTGAAGACCTGAAGCTCTTGTGGCGGCCGGCAGCTTATTACCGCGGGGAGAAGGAAGAGAAGGAACTTGCTAGCGGAAATTTGGAGGCGCTGCAGAAGAATTTTAAACCTGAGGAGCTGAGCTGTTGATGGCCAAAATAGCCGTCTTGGATCTGAAGGGGCCAGTTCACTTCGGGGTGCGGGAGGAGAGCCTCACCCGGATAAGACCCTTAGGGGGAAGCGACCTCCTCTTCAGCGGTATAGTGAACTGCTTCCGCCTTCTTTTCGGCGAGAAGGAAACAGAGGAGTTCTTGGCAGCTTTCCACCCTGGGGAAGAGCCGCCCCTGCTTCTCTCCTCCCTTTTTCCGGTGGTGGAGGAGAGGGGAAAAGAACCCCTCTACTTCCTGCCCCGCCCCCTGAGTCTGGACCTCACTCCCTACTTTCCGGAGCGGAAAGAGGCGAAAAAGATAGCCTTTCTCCCGGCAGAATTTTTACGCCGTCTGGCCGAGGAAGGGGAACTGCCGGATGGGGAGAGGCGAGGGCCTTTCTACTTCCCGACCGGAGAAGGACGGGAAATCTTCTGGGAGGAAGAGCGCCCGCGGGTGGCTCTGGATGCCATCACTTCTGCTTCCTCCATCTACTACGCCAGCGTTACCCGCTTTGCTCCCGGGGTTTGCCTGTACTTCTTCTGGCAGGCTGCGCGGGGGTGGGAGGAAAAAATAAAAGCCGCTCTGCGCCTCTTAGGGGACGAAGGGTTAGGCGGTGAGCGGAGTTACGGTTTGGGGGGTTTTGTGGTCAAGGATGCTGACCGCTCTCCTTTTCCCTGGCTTGCTGCTGAGGAAGATTGTTCCTGGCTTCTCCTCTCCGGTTTTTCGCCGGCGGAGAAGGAAAAAGACCTGGCCGGAAGTCTCGTGGCCTGGGGCTGGCGGGAAGAGGGAGGCTACCTTTACTCCCTGCGGGATACCGGCCGCAAACGGCAGCGCTGCCTGCTGTTAGGGGAAGGCTCCGTGTTCAAAAAAAGGGTGGTGGGGAGATTGGTGGACGTCACGCCGGCAGGTTTTGGTGAGCACCGAGTCTACCGCTACGGTTATGCTTACCTGCTGCCCTGGCGGGAGGTGAAGAGATGAAGTGGGAGTACGAACTGGAATTTATCACTCCCGTCCACGTCGGCACGGGGAGGAAACTCTACCCTTTTGAATACGTGGTGGATAAGAACCGCTTGGTGGCGGTGGATATGGACCGGCTCTTAGGGAACGAGGAGTTTCTGCGTCAGGGCATTACCCCTGAGGAGATTAGCCGGGGCAGATTCAGTCTCGGCGAGAGGTATCCGCAGGCGAAAGATTTCCCCCGCTATGCCCTCTCTGCCGACGCTGCCACCTGCCGGCTGCTGCGGGAGAAAAAGGGTGAGGTGCAGGAGTTAATCAGCGACGCTGCCGGCTGGTACATACCGGGAAGCTCTCTCAAAGGAGCTCTGCGCACTCTCACCTACAAAGGCAACGACGGCGAAGATTTGCGCCAAATCTGGGAAGAGAAAATTGCTGCCTCCCTGCAGGACAAAAAAACGAGAAAGGAGTTTCTCGCCAGTCAGGCGGAAAAAGAAGCCACCGGCGACCCCCATCGCTCCCTCTTCCGCGCCCTGCTGATTAGCGACAGCACGGCGGTGGGAGAGAAAGGAGTGGGGTTGTACGCGGCGTGGGTGATGGCCCGCCGCCAGTCGGGGTGGGGATGGAAAATTCTTCCCCACGGTTACGCCCGGGATGAGCGGGAAGCGACCCCCCTCTTTTTCGCCGCCTTCCGTCCGGGGGAGAAAGTGGCGGGCACCCTCATCTTCCAGGAGGCCTACCTGAAAAATCCAGTGGTGGAACTGAAAAAGAAGGAGTATTTCTCCGACCTTTGGCAGAAGGTGAGGAAGGCGGTGGCGCAGGTGGTGGCCAAGGAGCTTGCCTTCTTCCGGGAGACAGGGTTTGCCCCGGGTGAGGAGTTTTACGTGGGACTGAAAGATCTCTGCGCTCAACTCAAGGAGAACGAGATAATTTTCCCCTTAGGCTGGGGGACGGGCTACGACAGCAAGACTTACCGGGAAGGGATAACGCAAGAACTGTGGCTTAAAGTGGCGGAAAGATTCGATTTTAAGCGGACGGAAGGACTGCCCTTCCCCAAAACGCGGAAGATAGTTCTCCGGGAGGGCAAACCCTGGGCGCCGCCGGGCTGGGTGAGGATGACTTTGAGGTGAGAAGATGCGGATAAAGGTTGTTTTGCAAACTCCGCCAGATGGGGTTTTTATCCCTTACGATTACCAATACTACTTAACGGCTGCTATCTACCGCAAACTTTCCTTGGCCGACCCTGAGTACGCTGCTTTTCTCCACCAGCAGGGTTACGGCGAGAGGGGATACAAACTCTTCACTTTTTCCCAGCTCCGGGCCCGTTCCAAAAAAGGAGCGTCGCAAGGGTTCTGGATAGTGGGGGAAGCGTGGCTGGTGGTGAGTTCCCCTCTCACCCGCTTCCTCTTCCCGCTCCTCCAGGGGCTGCTAAACGAGCCCTTCCTTAGCCTTGGCGATGTGCACCTTCCCGTGAAAAAAGTTCTCACCCAGCAGGCACCGCCCTTGGCTGGAGGTGCGAAGTTCGTCTGCCTTTCCCCGGTGGTGGTCACAACTGGCACTGGTGAAGGCCCAGCCCGTTATCTGCGTTACCACGAAGATCCCGCCCTTTTCAGCGAAAAAATTCGCCAGAACCTGCTCCGTCGCTACCGGGCTTGCTACGGCTCCTCGCCTGAGGACGAGCGCCTCTTTTTCTACTTTGACCACCGCTACCTGAGTGAGAAAAAGGGGACCAAGCTCATCCAGTACCGGGACCATAGCATTTTCGGCTACTTGGCCCCGGTGCAACTGGAAGGGTCCCCGGAATTAATTCGCTTTGCTTGGGAAGCCGGGATCGGGGAGAAAAACAGCATGGGCTTTGGCTGCTTGGAATATGTAGGGAAAAATTCTCCGTGGCAGTTATTTTTCGTCGACCTCCAATAGTGCAAAAACCCCCGGGGGTCGACGACAGAAAGAATGGCTTAACGGCGCCTTTTTTCGCTTTTCTGGCAGGAAAATCCAGAAAGACGGCGAAATAAAAATGTAGATTTTTCAAGGGCAAAATGGGTTTCGGTCGCACCAAGCTGGGATTGAAAC
>JASUSC010000011.1 GCA_030446285.1 Eubacteriales bacterium
AACGGCGCCGGTCCCCGGAAGAAGGGCGTCCTTCTCTTTTTATTACAAAAAAAAATTTAAGGAGGCGGTGGCGATGAGAGGAAAAGGAAAAGTTCTTCTGTTTCTAACCCTGGCAGGCCTGCTTTACCCAGGTATTGCTTTAGGGGCAGAAGGAGGGGTAAACGGAAGTGACACTACGTTCGTCTTCATCTCGGCAGCGTTGGTGCTTCTTATGACGCCTGGCCTGGCTCTGTTTTATGGGGGCATGGTGCGGCGGAAGAACGTCCTCAGCACTATGATGTACAGTTTTGCTCCTATAGCTTTAATTTCTGTGCAGTGGATTCTTATCGGCTACACCCTTGCTTTTGGTCCCGACATAGGACACCTCATCGGGGGTCTTGACTGGCTCGGCTTTAAAGGAGTGGGGGCTGCGCCCAACCCTGATTATGCTCCAACCATTCCCCATCAGGCTTTTGCCATGTTCCAGTTGATGTTTGCCATCATCACCCCGGCTCTTATTTCCGGGGCTGTTGCCGAGCGGATGCGTTTTTCTGCTTACCTGCTTTTCACCCTCCTCTGGGCAACTCTGGTCTACGACCCTCTGGCCCACTGGGTGTGGGGAGTGGACGGCTGGATCCGGAATATGGGCGCGCTGGACTTTGCCGGGGGTACGGTGGTCCATATCAGCTCCGGCGTTTCAGGTCTCGTGGCGGCCCTGGTCCTCGGCAAACGTAAAGGCTACGGCCGGGAGCCTATTCTTCCTCACCATTTGCCCATGACTCTTTTGGGAGCCGGTATCCTCTGGTTCGGCTGGTTTGGCTTTAACGCCGGCAGTGCCTTGGCGGTGGGCGACCTGGCGATGAACGCTTTTGTCGTCACCAATACTTCAGCGGCAGCCGGTGCCTTAGCCTGGATGCTTACGGAATGGCTGCACCACGGTAAACCCACCGCTCTGGGAGCCGCATCTGGCGCGGTGGCGGGGCTGGTAGCCATAACCCCTGCTTCCGGCTTTGTTGAACCCCTTCCGGCGATAATCATTGGTCTGGTCAGCGGAGTTCTCTGCTATGGGGCTGTGGCTGGGCTGAAAAGTAAGCTGGGTTACGACGATGCCCTGGACGCCTTCGGCTGCCACGGTGTGGGCGGCACCTGGGGAGCTATTGCCACCGGTCTTTTCGCCTCGAAGGCAGTAAACCCGGCCGGGGCCGACGGACTCTTCTACGGTAATCCGGGACTTCTTGTGCCCCAGTTGATTAGCGTGGTTGCCACCTACGCTCTGGCTGCTGTGATGACCTTTATCATTCTCAAAGTTGTCAACGTTTTCTGCCCGCTGCGGGTCACGGTGGAGGAAGAGGAAATTGGCCTGGATATTACCCAGCACGGCGAAGATGCGTACCGCGACATGGTTCTTACTGCCAGTGCTTCCAGAAAAGGTAGCCCAGCTTCAGCGGAAGCAGCGGCGGTTAATCTTCAGGTCAGCACCAATTCTTGAAATCCAATTTGTAGGGGGGATGAACCATGAAAAAAATAGAAGCCATAATCCGCCCTTCCAAGTTAGAAGAGGTAAAAGAGGCCCTCGGGAAGTTTGGCATTCATGGCATGACAGTTACCGAGGTTACGGGTTGCGGCATGCAGAAGGGGAAGAAAGAAGTTTACCGGGGTACAGAGGTCAACATTGATCTTCTCCCCAAAGTAAAAATAGAAATCGTGACCCGGGACAAATGGGTGGATGAGGTTATTCGTCTGATTATTGCTGCGGCCCGCACTGGTGAAATTGGAGATGGAAAAATATTTGTTATCCCAGTGGAGAAGGCTGTGCGCATTCGGACCGGGGAGACGGGAGAAGAGGCTATTTAGACCAGAGAGGTAAGTTTCACTACCAAAAAAGTAATGTATACATATTATCTTCTCTTGCATTTCTTTTTTTTTTCACGTATAATAACGGCGTAAGCGAAATTGAATAGCCGGTACAGGGTCGTACCGGGGGAGAGGCAACGAAGCCCTTTTTCCGGCTTTTGTACAGCCGGAGGAAGGGCTTTTTGTCTTTCGGCCCTGAGAGGGGGATGCCTGAGTGAAGCAATACAGGGTTGTCATTGCTGACAGTGACCCGGCCTGCCGGAAAACTTTGAAGACTATGCTTCAGCAGGCGGGGTACGTGGTGGTAGGAGAGGCCCATGATGGTCTCAGTACTATTAAGCTCATCAGGAACCGCCAGCCGGACTTGGTGATCATGGAAGACCGCCTGGCAATGGCAGACGGGGAAGAAGTGGCCACCATTGTTCAGGAAGAGGCTTTAGCACCTGTAATTTTAATGACCAGCTATGATCAGATCCAGTTTAGCGACCGTGACAAAACTTTGCGTGAGTATGCCTACGTGATCAAGCCCGTCAGTGAACAAAACTTATTTCCCATCATTGAACTGGTAATGCGTTACTACCGCCGCATCCGGGAGCTGGAAGAGGAAGTAGCTCGTCTCAAGGATATGCTGGAAACACGCAAGCTGGTAGAAAAGGCCAAAGGCATCCTGATGGAGACCTTGGGGTTGAGCGAGGCAGAAGCTTTCCGGCGGATTCAAAAGCAGAGTATGGATAAACGGATGTCCATGAAAGCGGTGGCCAAGGCCATTATCTTAGCTTACGAACTACAAGCAGCCGACGAGAAGGATAAGAAGAGTTAGAAGGGCGGTGATGGAGAGTCCGGGATTTTGCTTGGAGCTAAATAAACTAAAGATTTTTAAAAAACTTTAGCAGAAAGGGGTTTGAAATTATGGACAAAAAAGAAGTGCTGGAGAGAGCAAGAGAATTGAATGTTAAGTTTGTTCGTCTGCAGTTTACCGACCTTTTTGGTGTGATGAAAAACGTGGCCATTACTGTGGAACAGTTAGAAAAGGCCTTGGACGGCGAGTTGATGTTTGACGGTTCTTCCATCGAAGGTTTCACCCGCATCGAGGAATCTGACATGTACCTGCGTCCCGACCCCAACACTTTCCTGGTTTTCCCCTGGCGGCCTAAAGATGGAGCAGTAGCCCGCTTGATCTGCGATGTGTACAAACCCGACGGTACGCCTTTTGAAGGAGACCCCCGCTACATTCTGAAGAAGACTATTCAGCAGGCAAAAGAAATGGGCTACACCATGTACGTGGGTCCGGAGCTGGAGTTTTTCCTCTTCCTGGTTGACGAACAGGGGCGGCCTACGACCATCACCCATGATAACGCTGGTTACTTCGACTTAAGCCCGGTGGACCTAGGTGAAAATGCTCGTCGCGATATGGTCCTTACCTTAGAGCAGATGGGCTTTGAAATCGAGGCTTCCCACCACGAAGTTGCTCCCGGTCAGCATGAGATTGACTTCAAATACTCGGATGCTTTAGACGTAGCGGATAAGGTTATGACTTTTAAATTAGTGGTACGAACCATTGCCCAGCGGCACGGTCTCCATGCCACCTTTATGCCCAAACCCATTTTTGGTATCAACGGTTCCGGTATGCACATGAACCAGTCCTTGTTTAAAGACGGGAAGAATGCTTTTTATGACCCCAACGGCTACAAAGGCCTCAGTGAAGATGCTCTCTACTACATCGGCGGTCTCCTCAAGCATGCCCGGGCCTTTGCTGCCCTCACCAACCCCACCGTCAACTCCTATAAACGGCTGGTGCCGGGTTACGAGGCTCCTGTCTACCTGGCCTGGTCTGCTGCCAACCGCAGTGCCCTCATCCGCATCCCGGCCAAACGGGGCAACAGCACCCGGGTAGAACTGCGTAACCCCGATCCTTCCTGCAATCCGTACCTGGCCATCGCTGCAGCCCTGGCATCCGGCTTGGACGGCATCAAAAACAAGATCAAGCCGCCGGCCGAGGTCACGACCAACATCTACCACATGAGTGAAGAAGAACGCCGGGCGGCCGGAATTGTCAGCCTGCCCTCTAGTCTGGAGGAAGCCGTTAAGGAACTGGAACAGGACGAGGTTCTCCGCAACATGTTAGGCGAGCACGTCTTTACCAAGTTTATCGAGGGCAAGAAGAAAGAGTGGGACGAGTACCGGGTACAGGTTCATCAGTGGGAAATCGAAAAATACCTTACCACATATTAAAAACAAAGGGTTCCATTCTCCCTTTTGCCGGACTTCGGTCCGGCTTTTTTTTGCTTTTTTACGATGAAATGTAGGGAAAATTTTACTTTTTTGTAACTGAAAGGTAAGCAAAAATTAAAGGGAATGTGATATAAATTACATTACTCTGATGGGGATTCCGGTATAATCGAGGCAGAAGCGGCGGAGGAAAAGGAGGAAGAGGCATGTTTTCGTGGTGGCAGAAGCTTTTTTCCCGGAAGCCGCAGACGGAAAAAATTTCCGAAGGGGGTATGAAAATGTTTTGTTACCAGTGTGAACAGACGGCCAACGGTACCGGCTGCACCAAAGTGGGGGTGTGTGGCAAAAACGAGGATGTCGCTGCCCTGCAGGACCTGCTAATTTTTGGCCTCAAGGGTGTGGCGGCCTACGCCTACCACGCCCGGGAGCTGGGTTACCACGATGAGGAAATCGACGCCTTTATGGAGCGCGCTCTTTTCAGCACTCTGACCAACGTTGACTTCGACTTAGAACACCTTCTGGGTCTGGTGCTGGAGTGCGGCCGCATCAATCTGAAAGTGATGGAACTTCTGGACAAAGCCCATGTGGAGCGTTTCGGCGTTCCTGAACCCACTCCTGTTGCCACTGGAACTAAAGCCGGCCCTGCCATCTTGGTCACCGGTCATGACTTGCTGGACCTTTATGAACTGCTCAAGCAAACTGAGGGCACTGGCATCAATATCTACACCCACGGCGAAATGTTGCCAGCCCACGCTTATCCCGAGCTGAAGAAGTTCCCCCATCTCGTAGGTAACTACGGTACCGCTTGGCAGAATCAGAGGACCGAGTTTGAGGAGTTCCCCGGTGCCATCCTCGCTACCACTAACTGCGTTCTCTTGCCCAAGGATTCGTACAAAGACAGAATTTTCACCTGCGGCGTAGCCAAACTGCCCGGTGTCAAGCATATCGAAAACCGCGACTTTACTCCCGTGATCGAGAAAGCCAAATCCTTACCGCCTCTGCCTGAGAAAGAAGGCGTAACCCTGATGACGGGCTTCCATCACAAGCCTGTTTTGGGCCTGGCCGATAAGATTATCGAAGCGGTTAAGGCTGGCAAGATCCGCCACTTCTTCTTAGTGGGCGGCTGCGACGGCGTGAAAGCATCTCGCAACTACTACAACGAATTCGTCGAGAAGGTACCCAAAGACTGCGTCGTTCTCACCCTGGCCTGCGGCAAGTACCGCTTCAACCGGCTGCAGCAGCAGATGGGCGACATCGACGGCATTCCGCGTCTCATCGACATCGGCCAGTGCAACAACGCTTACTCGGCCATTCAGATCGCCTTGGCTCTGGCCGAAGCCTTCGGCGTAAGCGTCAACGAGCTGCCCTTGAGCTTGGTGCTGTCCTGGTTTGAGCAGAAAGCAGTGGCCATTCTCCTCACCCTCCTCTATCTGGGTATCAAAAACATCCGCCTCGGTCCTACCCCGCCGGCCTTCCTCACGCCCAACCTCCTCAAAGTTCTGCAGGAGAACTACAATCTGCAACTCATCACCACGCCGGAAGAAGACATCAAAGCCATCCTGGGCTAAAGAATACTCCCCCGTCATTGTCGACGGGGGTTTTTCTTTTTGGGTGGGGAGTCGCTTCTTGCCCGCAGTGTTCCCGTGGCGAAAAATGGCGACAAATTTTTACGCGGCAAGAGAAGGAGGGATAGTTTTTTTTATCCTTTCTGGAGCTACCGTTGTTCGGGTATAATGAAAATGTAGCCATCCCGGCTTCGAGCTTATCAAAAAGCGGGAAGTAGCCTGTGGTGACGGGTGACAACCGTTCCGTGAGGTTAAAAGGAAGGAGAGAAAAATATGACCCGGGAACGTCTGATGGAAAAACTGCAAAACTATAAAAAAGCCCTGGCGCGGCTGGAAGAGGCCATAGCGGAGAAAGAACCGAATCAGTACGTGTATGATGCGGTGGTAAAGAGGTTCGAGTTTACTTATGAGCTAGCGTGGAGGGTACTAAAAGCTTATTTAGAATATGCAGGAATAGCAGATCTGCGTTTTCCTCGCGAAATTTTTAAAGAAGCTTACGCTAAAGGACTCCTCCCCGACGGCGAGGTATGGTTGGAGATGTGGCAGGACAGGAACCTCTCCAGCCATCCTTACAGTCAGGAAAGGGCAATAGAGATATACAGCTGGGTCAGAGAAAAATACCTGCAAGAGTTTGTCCGTCTCGCTGCGACTGTCGAAGGAGAAATGAGAAAATGATGTTCGGGTATCGACCTTGCCGTCTACTGCGAGGGAAATATCCCGGCCGGGTTGTGGCAGGATTTGGACGAGGCGGCGGGAATTTACAAAATCGATGTGGTGAACATGGGCGCTTTGTCGGAGGAAAAGTTGCGGCAGCGAATCGAAGAGGAGGTGTGGAAATTTACGGGTACTATTTTTTTGTTTTCACATATTGACAAAAACATATCAATTTACTATACTTTAGCCACAGCCGAAATTAATAGATGCCCTTATCGAGAGCGGCGGAGGGACTGGCCCGATGAAGCCCGGCAACCCCCCGGCAGGGGAAGGTGCTAAATCCTGCGGAACGTGCGTTCCGGGAGATAAGGGGAGGAGTTGTCCTCTTCTGTCTCCGGAAGAGGATTTTTTTTGTGCTGAAGGAGGTTGATGGCAGTGAGGATTGACACCATCTTGGCCCAGGCGGGGATCTGTTCTTCTCCTCTTTCAGCCGGGGGATCATTTGGTGGTGAGCCAGGATGTTTACGGCGGTACGTACCGGGTTCTGACCACTCTCTTCCGCCGCTGGGGTCTAGAAGTTACCTTTGTAGACAGTTCCGTCCCGGAGCAGGTAGAAAAGGCGGTGAGGCGCAATACCCGGGCCCTTTACGTGGAGACCCCCTCCAATCCCCTTTTGAAAATAACCGACCTGAAAGCAGTGGTGGAGATTGCCCGCCGCCACGGGTTACTGACCATCATCGACAATACTTTCATGACCCCTTATCTCCAGCGTCCCCTGGCCCTGGGTTTTGATATCGTCATCCACAGCGCTACCAAATTCTTAGGCGGTCACAGCGATCTGATTGCCGGCTTAGTGGTTACGGCCGATGAGAAGACGGGGAAGAAGTTGAAATTCATTCAGAACGCTTTCGGTGCCATTTTGGGCCCCCCAGGACTCCTGGTTGCTGCTCCGCGGGATGAAAACCTTAGCGGTGCGCGTGGAAGCTCAGCAGGCGGGAGCAGCGAAGCTGGCTCGCTGGTTGAAGGAACGAAAAGGGATTAAGGCGGTGTACTATCCGGGCTTGGAGGAACATCCAGGCTATGAAATTCACCGGCGCCAGGCTGCGGGGGGAGGAGCGGTTTTGGCTTTTGAGCTTCCCGACAGGGAAAAGGTCTTCTGCTTCATGCGGGCGGTAAAACTTTCTCTGAAGGCGGTGAGCTTAGGAGGGGTGGAGAGTATTCTCTCTTACCCGGCTACCATGTCGCACGCGGCTGTACCGCCGGAGGAGAGACGGCGTTTAGGGATTGGTGACGGACTGGTGCGGCTTTCAGTGGGGCTGGAAGCGCCGGAGGACCTTCAGGAAGATTTGGAACGAGCCTTGCAGCAGGCAGGAGTAGAGGGGTAAAATTAAGAAAAAAAACGCTCGTCGCGGGTGAGAAAAATGCGCTTCAAAGTAATGACCTTCAATATCAGGCACGGCCGCGGTATGGATCACGTTGTTTCCCTGCGCCGGGTAGCGGAAGTAATCCGCCGGGAAAAACCCCACTTCTTGGGAATAAATGAGGCCGATAAGTTCAATATCCGTTCTTTTTTTACCCACCAGCCCAAAATTCTTTCCCGCCTTCTGGATATGCACCACTGCTTCGGCCAAAATCTCCGTCTCTGGCTGGCCGGTTATGGCAATGCCGTCCTCAGTCGTTTAAAGCTCCAATCTTTTCAGAACCTTCACCTTCCCAGTCAGAGAGAACAGCGGGGTTGTCTGCATACTCTGATTGAAACCGGGCGGGAACAAATATCTTTTCTCGTCACTCACTTGGGTCTGGACCGGGAGGAGCGCAGGAAACAGATTCACTTTCTGGCTGCTCTGGTGGAGAAAATAAAAAACCCCCTCATTCTCACCGGGGATTTTAACTGTGAGGGGGAAGAGTTGCTGCCGCTTTTGGGCAAGCTGAAGCTGGCCAGCCGTTCTTTTCCCACCTACCCGGCGGGAGAACCGGTGGCGGCTATCGACCACATCCTCTGTTCCCACCACTTCCGGGTTATAGACAGTTATGTAGTGCCTACCAATGCTTCTGACCACCGGCCGGTGGTGGCTTTGTTGGAAAGGGTGGATTAAGGAAATATTTAGCAAAATAGGCGGTGGACTAACAATTATTGACAGATTACTGTTTTCTGCAATATAATGGAGCCAGCAAAGAGAATTTCCGAGGTGGGCCGCATGAGTAGGAACGGCTGGCAAAAAACAACCCGGATGACCAAGCAGAAAAAGGTTATTCTCGATATTCTCCGCAGTACCAAGGTCCACCCGTCGGCGGACTGGATTTATGAACAGGCGCGGCGGATCCTGCCCGATATAAGCCTGGGTACGGTTTACCGGAATTTGCGACTGTTAAGAGAGAAGGGAGAAATTTTAGAGCTTAGCTACAGCCGCGATTTCAGCCGCTATGATGGTAACCCCCAGAATCACTATCATTTTATGTGCCGCAAGTGCGGGCGGGTTATGGACGTGGATCTGCCGCTAATGAATGAACTGGAGGAAAAGGTGGCCCGCCTGATAGGGGGTAAAGTGGAGACCCACCGCCTTGAGTTCTACGGTTTATGTCAGGATTGCTGTCAGGAGTAGGACGGCGGTCTTTTTTTATTTTTAGAGGGTCAAAGATTGGCCTGGCGTCAGCAAGTGAACGGCAACACCCGTTTCTTTTTCTACCTTCTCTTTAAAAGCAGCGGCGTCGACTTTGATCACGTCCCAGGTGTTGTAGTGCATAGGGATTACAGCCTTAGGTTGAAGCAGTTTTACTGCTTCTACGGCGTCTTCCGGGCCCATAGTGTAGTTATCGCCAATGGGGAGGAGGGCCAGATCCAGCCCTTTCCTGCCGATAAGGCTCATATCGCTGAAGAGGGCCGTATCTCCAGCATGGTATACTTTCTTTCCTTCGCCGGCAATGATAAACCCGCAGGGTTCACCTAAGTATACCCCGTCCCGGGAACTGCTGTGCAGGGCAGGAGTCATCGTAATGCGCACAGGGCCGAAGGCAAAGCTGCCCCCGATGTTCATGCCGTGGGTTTTTACGCCCTCTTTGGCGCCTAAAGAGGCGATTTCGGCAATGGCTACCACCGTACTGCCGCTGCGGGAAGCTATTGCGAAGGCATCGCCCATATGGTCGGCGTGACCGTGGGTGACCAGGATGTAGTCAGGCCGCAAATTTTCCGTACCCGGCGGGCAGAGGGGGTTACCCTTGAGAAAGGGGTCGATGAGGAGAGAAATACCTTCTACCTCCAGAGCAAAGGCGGCGTGACCCAGAAAAGTTATCTTCATTGCGGATCCTCCTTTCAGGAGTATTCTGCCATAATTATAGCCTTTTTGCCCCCGGAGATAAAAGGGGTTTTTGGCGATTTCTGGGCACGATTGCCGTTTTCCAGCGAAAATGCACATCTTTTTTTGGTTGGAATGATATTTCTTTTCCGCTATAATTAAACATATGATGGGAGGGACAGCAATGCCGGTAGCTGCTATAAGTGTTGTGCCGGTGGGTACCGGTTCCACCAGTTTGTCGGCCTATGTGGCGGAAATGCAGAAGATTCTGGCAGAAACGGAAGGAATAAAGTATCAGCTCACCCCTATGGCAACGATAGTAGAAGGGGAACTGGAGGATATTCTCCGCGTGGCCCAGAAACTGCACGAGCTTCCCTTTACCCAAGGGGTAATGCGGGTGGTTACCGACATCCGCATCGATGACCGGCGGGATCAGAAACTCACGATGGAGGGGAAGGTCCGCTCTGTCCAGGAAAAGCTGAAGTAGGCTTATAGGAAAGGGAGGAAGGGTCATGTACCATTCTTTACCTGGCACAGTGCTGACTTTTGTGATTACGGTAGCAGTGCTCCTTTTTCTTGCTGGTGGCGCCTCTCCCTGGCGGATGGTAAAAAAGTTTTTCGTCGCCCTTTTTACCGAATACCAGTTTTTCATGACCGTAGCCCTGATGCTCAGTGTTCTGTTGTTTAATAAGGCGGAAATATTTTTTGAAAACCATATTTTTCCTGCTCCCTGGGACATGACTCCTAAGATTTACAGCTTAGAGGGAAATGCCACTAAGTTTATTCAGGAAGCCCTGTATTCGGATATAGCGACTAATGTTTTTAGTTTTGTTTATGTTTTTCTTTTTCCGGCTTTGGTGTTGATTTCATTAATTATCTACAAATACCGGGATAATGAAGAGGGGATTCGTCGGGTCTTTATTGCCTTTACTCTCAATTACCTGCTGGCTATTCCCTTTTACCTCTTTTTCCCGGTTAAAGAGGTTTGGGCCTATAATCCCCAGGTAAGCTTGGCCATTTTAAAGGTTTACCCCACTTTTAATATCGACTACCGCCAACTTAGCGATTTGGACAACTGTTTTCCCAGTCTTCATACTTCCGTTTCCTGGAGCATGGCCTTTTCGGCTTTATTGGCGCGAGAAAAGGGCGTGCGGGTTTTCACCGTCATCGGTGCCATTCTGATAACCCTTTCTACCCTTTATTTAGGGATTCACTGGCTATCCGATGTAGTGGGAGGTATTATTCTGGCAGCAGCGGTAGTGGCGGTGGGACATCGCTTTTGCCACATTCCCCAGCTCATTCCCCAGCCCCGTCCCCTCAGATGGAAGCGCTGGCTGGTTAAAGTGAGAAAATTCGTAGCGCAGCTGGCAGCGGAACTGTTTTCATAACAGGGTTCCGCTGTCTGAGCTTTAACAGGATTGGCCGGGGTGGAGCTCTATGACTGGCAACAAAAAGGAATTTGTCCACCTGCATGTCCACAGCGAATACAGTCTGTTAGACGGAGCCGGCCGTATTCCCAGGTTGGTAGAGCGAGCTATTCAACTGGGAATGCCGGCCTTGGCAATTACCGATCACGGGGTAATGTACGGGGTGGTGGATTTTTATAAAGCCTGCCGGGAGAAGGGGGTTAAACCCATCCTGGGCTGCGAGGTTTACGTAGCACCCCGTTCCCGCTATCAGAAGGAAGGGAAGCTGGATGACACCCCCTTCCATTTGGTGCTTTTAGCGGAAAACCAGGAAGGCTACCGCAACTTGATGGAGTTAGTCTCACGGGGGTTTACGGAGGGGTTTTATTACAAACCGCGGGTGGACAAGGGATTACTGGCCCGTTACAGCAGGGGGCTTATTGCCCTCAGTGCCTGTCTGGCTGGCGAGGTGGCGACTTACATCCTCCAAGAACAAATGGAAGATGCCGTGCGGGTGGCCGGCGAGTACCGGGACATTTTTGGGCCGGATTCTTTTTATTTAGAACTGCAGGATCACGGGTACGCCGAACAGAAGAAAGTCAACCAGGCACTTCTGGAAATTTCAGCCCGGACGGGAATTCCCCTGGTGGCCACCAACGATGTCCATTACTGCGAGGCTGGAGATGCCGAGCTGCACGATATTCTTCTCTGCATCCAGACGGGAAAAACTTTGTACGATACCGACCGGATGCGCTTTGAAAGCGGCGAGTTTTACCTGAAAAGCCGGGAGGAGATGGAACTACTATTCGGGGAAGTGCCGGAAGCTTTGAACAATACCCTGGTAATTGCCGAACGCTGTCAGGTTGAGCTGGAATTTAACCGTTTACATCTCCCCCAATATGAATTACCGCCGGGTTACGATGAAGATACGTACCTGGAGATGCTCTGCCGGGAGGGATTGGTAAAACGTTACGGGCCGGAGCCGCCGGAAAAGATAAGAGAGCGGCTGGAATACGAACTTTCTGTGATCAAGCAGATGGGATTTTCGGGCTACTTTCTCATCGTCTGGGATTTTGTCCGTTTTGCCCGGGAACGGGGGATTCCGGTAGGGCCGGGCCGGGGTTCGGCTGCTGGAAGTCTGGTGGCTTATGTTTTAGGAATTACCAACATTGACCCGGTACGGTACGGCCTTTTGTTCGAGCGCTTTTTGAACCCCGAACGGGTGAGCATGCCGGACATCGACATCGACTTTTGCTTTGAACGGCGGGATGAAGTTATCCGCTATGTGGTTGAGAAGTACGGAGCAGAACGGGTGGCTCAGATTATTACTTTTGGTACCATGGCTGCGCGGGCAGCGGTGCGGGATGTGGGCCGGGTGCTGGGGCTGCCCTACGGTGAAGTGGACCGGCTGGCCAAGATGGTTCCAGCCGGGCCGGGGGTTACTATCAGTAAAGCCCTGGAAGTAAACCCGGTATTGCGGGAAGTTTACGAAAGGAACGATACCGCCCGCCGGGTTCTGGATTTAGCGGCGGCCTTAGAAGGGATGCCACGCCATGCCAGCATTCACGCTGCCGGGGTGGTTATTGCCAGGGAGGAGCTAACCCACTATCTGCCTTTGTACCGGACTTCTGATGGGGTGGTTACTACCCAGTTCCCGAAAGAGACGGTAGAGGAACTGGGGCTCCTCAAAATGGATCTCCTGGGACTAAGAACCCTGACGGTCATCGGCCATACGGTGGAGCTAATTGAAGCCCGCAGAGGGATAAAGCTTGATCTCGAGAACCTGCCTCTGGACGACGAGAAGACTTACCAGATGCTTTCCCGCGGGGAGAGTATCGGTGTCTTTCAACTGGAAAGCAGCGGCATGCGCAATCTTCTCCGGGAACTTAAGCCGGGGAACTTTGAAGACCTCATCGCCCTGGTGGCGCTCTACCGCCCAGGACCGCTGGGAAGCGGGATGGTGGAGGATTTTATCAACCGCAAGCACGGTCGCACTCCCATCACTTACCTCCACCCCAGCCTGGAGCCTATCCTCAAAGATACTTATGGGGTTATTCTTTACCAGGAGCAGGTGATGCGCATTGCCAGCGATCTGGCCGGTTTTACCCTGGGCGAGGCAGACCTCCTCCGCCGGGCCATGGGTAAGAAGAAACCAGAAATTATTGCCGGGCTCAGGGAACAGTTTGTAGAAGGGGCCGTCGCCCGTGGCATTGATCGGGAGACGGCGGGCCAGATCTTCGACTTGATGGAGTATTTCGCCGGTTACGGGTTTAATAAATCCCACAGCGCTGCCTACGCGCTGGTGGCCTACCAGACCGCCTATCTTAAGGCCAACTATCCTCTGGAATACATGACGGCTCTTCTCACCAGCGTGCTCAGCAACAGTGACCGGGTGGCCCTCTACATCGAAGAGTGCCGGCGGATGGGGATTGAAGTGCTTCCTCCTGACGTTAACGAGAGCGACCATTCCTTTACTATTGTCGGCGACAGGATCCGCTTTGGATTAGGGGCGATTAAAAACGTCGGTCAGCACGCAGTGGAAGCCATAATAGCAGAAAGGGCTGCCCACGGCCCTTATACCTCGCTGATGGATTTTTGCCAGCGGTTGGACCTGCGAGTAATCAACCGGCGGGTCCTGGAAAGTCTCATCAAAGGCGGGGCCATGGAGAGTCTCCCAGGCAACCGGGCCCAGAAGCTGGCCGTGCTGGATCAGTGTCTGGAGTTGGCGCAAAAGAAGCAGGAGGAAAGGGAAAAAGGGCAAATTTCTCTTTTTGAAGCTTTAAACGAGGCAGAAGCGGAAGAGCTGTGGACGGAGGAAATAGAGTTTCCGAATTTAGAGGAGTTTCCTTCCCAGGAGCTTTTAGCCATGGAGAAGGAAATGCTGGGACTGTATATTTCCGGGCATCCTCTGGCTGCCTGTAAGGAAGCTTTAGAGATGAGGGTGACGTGGAAAGTGGGCGAACTGGCCGAGCAGGAGGACGGAGCCCCCGGCGTTATCGGCGGGATGGTGGCGGCGCTGCGGGAGGTTTCCACCCGTCAGAGCGAACGGATGGCCTTTCTCGTCCTGGAAGACCTGACGGGAAGCGTGGAAGTGGTGGTGTTTCCTTCCTTGTATCGGCAGGTGCGGCTCTGGTTGGAGAAGGAGCAGGTAGTTCTGGTGCGGGGGAGAATCGACCGCCAGGAGGAAGAAGTGAAGTTTCTTGCCGACGAGATCCTACCTTTGCCGGAGGGGGATGAGAGCCACGGCGGAGGGAAAAAGGAAAAGAAGGGGATTTTCCTGCGGGTGGAAGATAAGCCGGCGGTGAGAAAAGCTCTCTACCATCTCCTCCAGGCTTACCGGGGCGATTTACCGGTGTTTATCAAATTTTCTTCCCGACCGGAAGTTATTCAGGCCCGGCGGGAGCTGTGGATAGAACCGCGGGAGGAAGTTATCCACCAACTCCGTGATCTTCTGGGAAGCGAGAACGTTGCATTTTTATAGGCAGGGGCAGTTTTGGGAGGAGATAAGGGAAGGGGGACTGGCAGGGGAAGAAGGAGGAGCTAGGAGCTTGGCTGAATTAGTATCGGGCTGTCTGTTTTCGTCGTGAAAGGATGATGGACGATGCATCTGAATTAGGATAAATGCTGAAGCTTCCCGTTCCGTGTTAAAGCTTTTTGAGGATTTAGAAAAAGAGTTCCGGGCATTTTTTGCAGGGGAGGAGCAGCGGAAAGGGGCGCTTGCTTGCCAGCTGGAAAAGCTTGTGGTAACATTAAATAAACACATGCCTCTGCGGAAAGGGTGGGAATTATGAACGGAGACATGAGAATATATGAGGATTACGTGGTGGTAAAGGCCCTGGAGAACGGGGTTAACATTATCGGCCTCACCCGGGGCAAGGATACCAAGTTTCACCACACGGAAAAACTTGATGCCGGTGAAGTAATGATTGCTCAGTTCACCGAGCATACTTCTGCCATTAAAATCAGAGGGAAAGCTCTAATTCTCACCCGGCACGGATCCATAGAGAGCGGGAAATAAGGGGCTGCTTGGTTAATTTGCGGGTAGGCTGGGTAGAATTTTTTTTCTGAGAAAAGAGGAATACGGAAGAGAGGGGAGAAGAAAAAAATAAAAAAGTTTAAAAATTTAAAAAGCGGGAAGCAACCGGTTACGGCAAGGGGGGCTTATTGAAATGTGGACGGTGGTTTACATTGCACCACACAAAAAGGCCGCGGAAAAATTGAAGGACGTTCTTATGCGGGAAGGTTTGCTGGTACAGTTACGACCGGTGGGGCTTCCCCATGACAAGGGGGCGATGGAAGTTTTGGTGCCCGAGTCGGAAGCAGAGGAAGCCCTGGAGATCATCATCGAGAACGTGGGGGTTCGTTAATCTTCAGGACATGAGCGATTGAGGTGTGGTCATGCTCAAAGACATTTTCCGCAAGCCCAAGTATGTTACCGTCCAGTCGGAGAAAAAAGATATACCGGAGGGTCTCTGGCTTAAATGCCCCCGTTGCGGGGAAATTTTTTACACGAAAGAAATCGAGCAGTATCTGAAGGTGTGCCAGAAATGTGACTACCATTTCCGGCTTACCGCGCAGGAAAGGATAGCCTTTACTCTCGATGAGGGTAGTTTTGTGGAGGTGAACGCCGACCTTAAATCGGCCAACCCCCTCGATTTTCCCGGCTATCCGGAAAAGATTGCCCGGGCTCAGGAAGATACCGGACTTGTCGAGGCGGTGGTTACCGGAACGGGGCGAATAAAGGGCCGGGAAGTGGCTATCGGCGTTCTGGACAGCCGTTTTATTATGGGGAGCATGGGCAGTGTTGTCGGCGAAAAAATTACCCGTCTCTTTGAGTTGGCGGTAGAGAGGAAGCTCCCTGTTATTATTTTTTCGGCTTCCGGCGGGGCGCGGATGCAGGAGGGGATTATTTCCCTCATGCAGATGGCCAAAACCGCCTGCGCCGTTGCCCGCCACAGCGAGGCGGGGCTTCTTTACATATCGGTTTTCACCGACCCCACCACCGGCGGGGTTACGGCCAGTTTTGCTTCCCTGGGCGACATTCTCATAGCCGAGCCGGGGGCCCTCATTGGTTTTGCCGGACCCCGGGTTATCGAAGAAACGATCAAGAAGAAGTTGCCCGAAGAGTTCCAGAAAGCAGAGTTTTTGTTGAAAAAAGGTTTTCTGGACATGGTGGTTCACCGTTCGGAGATGCGGGATACGTTGAGCAGGATTCTCAGCCTGCATCCGTAGGACGAGCGGGAAGACAGGAGGCCTGACTATGCCTTTTATCCTGGACTTTGAGCGACCAATTTTTGAATTAGAGAATAAAATTCAAGAACTGCGCCAGTTTTCTGCAGAGAAAGAAATAGATTTATCCGAAGAGATTTCCACCCTGGAAAAAAAAGCGGCCCGGTTGAAAGAAGATACCTACCGCAACCTCACTCCCTGGCAGAAGGTGCAGATTGCCCGCCATCCAGAACGCCCGTCGGTTTTGGACTACATAAATTTTTTTGTCGAAGATTTTGTGGAGCTGAAAGGTGACCGCCGTTATGGTGACGACCCGGCGGTGGTTGGCGGTATTGGGCGGTTCCGGGGCCGGCCGGTAACGATTATCGGCCATGTTAAAGGCCGGGGCACCAAGGAAAACATCGCTCGCAATTTCGGGATGGTACATCCGGAAGGTAACCGCAAAGCGGTCCGGTTGATGAAGCAGGCTGAGAAATTCCGCCGTCCGGTTATTTGCTTTATCGACACGCCAGGCGCCTATCCCGGCGAGGGGGCCGAAGAGAGGGGACAGGGGGAGGCTATTGCCGCCAGCCTCCTCACCATGGCCACCCTGCGTACCCCTCTGATTTCGGTGGTTATTGGCGAAGGGGGAAGTGGCGGCGCCTTGGCCTTAGGAATGGGAGACCGGGTGCTCATGCTGGAGCATGCCGTCTATTCTATCATCAGTCCGGAGCAGTTTGCCAATATCCTCTGGAAAGAACCCGGACGGGCCCAGGAAGCAGCCGGTTTGATGAAAATGACGGCCCAGGATTTGCTGGCGTTTGGGGTTATCGATGAGATTGTCCCCGAACCTCTGGGCGGCGCCCACCGGGAGCCGGAACAAATGGCGGCAATTCTCGCCGATTGTATCGAGAAGCATTTGCGGGAAATTGAGGAGATGGGAGAGGAAGAGCGGCTACACCGGCGTTGCCAGCGTTTTCGGAGAATGGGAGCTGTGGTGGAAGAATAAGCCACATAGGACTGGCAGTAGCAGGGCAAAATATTGGCGCAGGGAGGGGTTTGTTTGCGCAGGATTGCACTCCTAACCAGCGGCGGGGATGCTCCTGGCATGAATGCGGCTATCAGAGCGGTGGTGCGCAAAGCCATTTACCACGGTCTGGAAGTGATAGGGGTAAGACGGGGATTTTCCGGCCTTATCCACGGCGAGTTTGTGGAGATGAACCTGAGTTCGGTAGCTGACATAATCCACCGGGGTGGAACTATCCTGCGCACTGCCCGCTCGGAAGAGTTTAAGACGCCTGCAGGAAGAGCAACGGCAGCCCGTAATCTCAGGGAACGGGGGATTGAGGGACTCATCGTCATCGGCGGTGACGGCTCTTTCCGGGGAGCCACTCTCCTCAGTCAGGAACACGGGATAAACGTGATCGGCATCCCGGCCACCATTGACAACGACATTCCCTGCACCGACTATTCCATCGGTTTTGACACGGCGGTAAACAACGTGGTGGATGCCATTAACAAAATCCGGGATACGGCCACTTCCCACGAGCGCACTTACGTGATTGAGGTGATGGGGCGCCGGTCCGGTTTTATTGCCCTGGAAGCCGGGCTTGCCGGCGGGGCGGAGTCCATCCTCATCCCGGAAATTCCTTATGATTTAGACGAGGTCTGCGCCAAGCTCATCCGCGGCCACAAACGAGGTAAGCTGCACAGTATCATTATTGTGGCCGAAGGAGCAGCCAGCGGTCTGGAGATTGGGCGCATTATCCGCGAGAAAACCGGCTTTGAGACCCGGGTGACCATTTTGGGTCATCTCCAGCGGGGCGGTACTCCCACTGCCTTCGACCGGACCATCGGCAGCCGCATGGGAGCGAGGGCGGTAGAGCTGCTTATGGCCGGAGAGAGCAACAAAATGGTGGGTATTGTCCACGGGGAGATAGTTACCGTCGACATAAACTTCGCGCTGGAACAGCAGCGTACCATCGACCGGGACCTTTATGAACTGGCTTCCATTTTAGCTATATGAGCGGTGGAGGGAAGAACATGCGGCGGACCAAAATTGTCTGTACCATTGGCCCCGCCAGCGATAGTGTCGAAATACTGAAAGAGATGATGCTGGCCGGCATGAACGTTGCCCGGCTTAATTTTTCCCACGGAACCCACGAAGAACATGCCCGCCGGGTGGAAAACATCCGCCGGGCGGCTCAGGAAGTGGGGAAAAACATCGCCCTCATGCTGGATACTAAAGGGCCGGAGATTAGAACGGGGCCCGTCCGGGAAGGTCAGGTAATGCTGGAAGCCGGGCAGCGGATAGTTCTCACCGGCCGGGAGGTGCCGGGAGATGCCCGGGAGGTTTCTGTTACCTATCCCGACCTGGCCCGGCAGCTGCGGCCGGGGCAGAGGATTCTCATTGCCGATGGAGTTATCGAACTTAAGGTGGAGGATACGCAGGACCAGGACATTATTTGCCGGGTGGTGGCCGGAGGCCCCCTGGGCAGTCACAAAAACCTCCACGTACCGGGGGTTTCCCTCGATCTGCCCGCTTTGACAGAGAAGGATATCGCCGATATCAATTTTGCCATTGAGCACAAGTTTGACTTCATCGCCGCTTCCTTTGTTCGGCGGGCGGCTGACGTCCTGGCTATCCGCCGGGTTCTGGAAGAGCGGGGAGTCAACATTGCCATTATTGCCAAAATCGAAAATCACGAAGGCGTGGAAAAGATTGACGAAATCTTAAAAGTGGCGAGCGGCATAATGGTGGCCCGGGGAGATTTGGGAGTAGATTTGCCGCCAGAAGAGGTTCCCCTCATTCAGAAGAAAATCATTGAAAAATGTAACCGGGCCGGTAAGCCGGTCATTACCGCCACCCAGATGCTGGAATCGATGATCAACAATCCTCGTCCCACCCGGGCCGAAGCGGCAGACGTGGCCAATGCCATTCTGGACGGTACCGATGCCGTCATGCTTTCCGGCGAGACGGCGGCCGGCAAGTACCCGGTGGAAGCGGTAAAAACTATGGCCCGCATTGCCGCCCGGGCGGAGGAGGCCCTCACCTATCTCCGTACCTACCCGCCGGAGAAAGACGGAAGCAAGACTGTTACCGATGCCATCAGCCATGCCGGCTGCACCGCGGCGGCGGAATTGAAAGCGGCGGCCATTATTACTTCCACCAAGTCCGGCTACACGGCGCGGATGGTTTCCAAATACCGGCCCCGGGCTCCTATTGTTGCCGTAACTCCCAGCATGGAGGTGGTTCGCCGTCTGGCCCTAGTCTGGGGGGTGCAGCCCCTTTTGGTGAAAGAAACCAGCGGCACCGACGAGATGATTGCAGCGGCCATTAAAGTGGCCCTCTCCGCTGGGTTCATTAAAGCAGGCGACTTGGTGGTGATAACGGCCGGGGTACCGGTAGGAGTGCCGGGGACTACCAACCTGCTCAAAGTCCACGTGGTGGGCGATATCCTGGCCCGCGGCCAGGGGATAGGCAGTCGGGCGGTAACAGGACGAATTAGGATTGCCCGCACGCCCAAGGAAGCGCGGGAAAAGCTCCAGGAGGGAGAAATTTTAGTTACCGAAGCCACCGACCGGGATTTTATGCCGGTGCTGGAGCGGGCGGCAGCCATAATTACGGAGACGGGAGGGTTGACTTCCCACGCTGCCATTGTCGGATTGGAATTGGGGATTCCGGTTATCGTAGGAGTGGACGGAGCCACCAGTATTCTTCCCGACGGCGAAATAGTGACAGTGGATGGTGCCAGAGGAATTATTTACCGCGGCGTCAGCAGGGTATTGTAAGCCCTGCTTTTTTATTTTTCGCCCCGTTCTAAAGAGGAAAGAATAGCCATATAAATGGTAAATGTAAACCGGGGTGTAGGGAGGGTGGATGGTGAAAAGGAAGCTGGCACTTTTGGCTTTTATCCTGATTTTTTTCTTGACGGGGATTTTGCCGGCCGGGGCTCAGGAGGAAGAGGAGATTGAGACCACTGCTGAGTCGGCCCTTTTAATGGAGTACACTTCCGGCCAGATTCTCTACCAGAAAAATCCCCATAAAAAGCTGCCGCCGGCCAGCATGACCAAGGTGATGACCATGCTCTTAGCTGTGGAGGCGGTGGAACAGGGCCGGGTGAAACTCTCCGACATGGTAACGGCCAGTGAGAATGCCTGGGAGATGGGTGGGTCAGAAATTTTCTTAGCTCCCCAGGAGAAAATGTCTTTCCGGGACCTGCTCATAGCCATTGCCGTGGAGTCGGCCAACGACGCCTGCGTGGCCGTGGCGGAGCATTTGGCGGGGAGCGAAAAGGCCTTCGTGCGCATGATGAACAAAAAGGCGCAGGAGCTGGGGCTGAAGAACACCCATTTCGTCAACAGCCACGGTCTTCCGGCTAAAAATCACTACACCAGCGCTTACGACATGGCAGTTTTGTTCCGGGAAGCTTTCCGGCATCCTCTTTTTCGAGAGGTCAGCAAAATTAAAGAATACGAGCTCCGGGGCGGGAAAAATAAGCTGTATAACACCAACAAGCTGCTCTGGTGGTACGACGGTGCCGACGGCGGGAAAACGGGCTGGACGGAAGAAGCTAAATACTGCCTGACCTCTACCGTCAAGCGGGACGGCCTGCGCCTCATCGCGGTGGTCATGGGGGTACCGGAGGCCCGCGGTAACTTCCGCGAGTCGATGAAACTGTACAACTGGGGTTTTGCTCGTTTTGAGGCCATTCCGGTGAAAGAGAAAGGGGCCTATGTAGCCCGCTTGCCGGTAAATCAAGGGATAAAGGAACAAGTGGAAGCAGTAGCGGAAGACGACATTGCCGTCCTGGTGACGAAAGGGGAAGACGTCGCCATCTGCACCAAAATTAATCTGGTTTCCTCCGTGACGGCACCGGTGCCCAAAGGGAAAAAAGTGGGCGAAATTCTCGTTTTTCGGAAAGGAAAACTGATAACCAAAGGGAATGTGGTAACGGGGGAGGCGGTCGCCCGCGACACCCTGGCCGGCCAGATGAAGGAAATGGTTTACCGTCTCTTCACTTTTGCTCGCCTTCCGGCTACCCCTTAAAAGTAGTGCTTTTCCGACAACTTTTTTACCATTATTTTGCAGGAATTCAGTGGCAAAATGGCGAATTAAGACCCCACCTGACAAGGGAGGGGTTTTTTATGTTGCTGGACATGGAACTCAAGGGGAACATTCTCGTGGTCAGGCCGGAAGGGGAGCTGGATCTGACGGCGGCCGAAACCTTCCGGAAGAAGGTAGATGAGGCCATGGCCGCTTCCGGGGCTCTCCATCTGCTCATAGCTTTGGAGAAAGTGGAGTTTATCGACAGTTCCGGGCTGGGAGCAATTTTGGGGCGTTACAAACAGGTGACGGACCGAAAGGGTAGAGTAGCCCTTGCCGGTGCTTCCCCAGCGGTGAGAAGGGTTCTGGAGCTGGCCGGGTTACCTCGGATTATGAAGCTTTACCGGGAGGAGAAGGAAGCCCTCCGGGAAATGGCCGCGGAGGCATCTTAATAAGCAGCGGGAGGAAGGAAGATGAAGAAGAGGCTTAACTGGGTAAAGTTCCAGTTTGCGGCCCGCCCGGAAAACATCGCTCTGGCCCGGGTGGCGGCTGCTTCCTTTGCCAGCCAGCTGGATTGGAATTTGGCCGATCTCGATGAAATTAAAGTTGCTGTTTCTGAAGCGGTGAGCAACGCCATTATCCACGGTTACGACCGCAACCCCGAGGGGGTAGTGGAACTGGAGATGAGCCTTCTTGAAGGCGAGGTCCTGGAATTTATCGTCCGGGACAGCGGTAAGGGCATACCCGATGTAAAGCAGGCCATGGAACCGGCCTTTTCCACCCTGCCGGACAGCATGGGATTAGGCTTTACCTTCATGCAATCTTTTATGGACGAATTGGAAGTTGAATCCAGTCCGGGCCGGGGAACCACGGTAACCATGCGGAAAAAGTTCCCTGCCGAAGCTGGGGTGTAAACAATGGGCAACTCTTTTGCCGGGATGAACTTACCCCACTTTCCCCTGCTTTCAGAAGAAGAGATAATGGATCTTTTGCGCAAGGCTCGGCAGGGGGATGCGGAGGCGCGGGAAAAACTCATCAACTGCAACCTGCGGCTGGTTTTCAACCTCGTTCAGCGTTTTCAGAACCGCGGCTACGATATGGAGGACCTCTTTCAAATCGGCACCATCGGCCTCATTAAAGCTATTGACAAGTTCGATTTCAGTTACGGGGTGCGCTTTTCAACCTACGCCGTACCTTTGATTATCGGCGAGATTAGGAGATTTTTGCGGGACGACGGGCCGGTCAAGGTGACCCGGTCGCTAAAAGAAACGGCCAATAAAGTCAAGCAGGTGAAGGAGAAAATCGTCCGGGAGCAGAACCGGGAGCCTACCATCGGCGAAATAGCCCGGGAGCTGAATCTGTCCCGGGAAGAGGTAGTAGAAGCCCTGGAAGCTTTGCAGAGTCCGGCTTCCTTTTATGACACCCTCTACCAGGACGACGGCGATCCCATTTTTCTCCTGGACCAGCTGGCGGAGGATGACGGTGACGCTACTCGCTTACTGGACCGCTTGGCGGTGAAGGAGGCCCTGACAGAGCTGGACGACCGGGAAAAGGCCATTATCCTCATGCGTTTCTTCCAGGACAAAACCCAGATGGAAGTTGCCAGGAAATTAGGGATTTCCCAGGTTCAGGTTTCCCGCCTGGAAAGACAGGCCCTGCGCAAAATTCGGCTGCGCTTGGAGGGGAAAGGGGAAGAAAAATAGGAATGTTGTACCAACGTCGCCTCTCGGAGGCGATTTTTTGTCGATGCATATTTTTCGGCCGCAAGGAAAATCTTAAACTCAGAAAAAGTGGAAAGGGGGCTGTGAGATGTTTATCAAAGTGATGGAACTGGTAGGAGAGTCGCCCGATAACTGGCGGGATGCCGTGGAAAGCGCTGTCCGTCAAGCTTCCCGCAGCGTACCCAATATTACCGGTGTAGAAGTTACCAACCTGACGGCCAACGTGGAAAACGGTCGCCTGACCGAATTCAAGGCTAATGTGAAGATTGCCTACACCGATTAGGGCAAAGGTTAGCAGGAAGGGCACCCTCCGGCCGGGGTGTCCTTAAAAATTTTATCTTTTCTGAGGAGCGAAGGCTGCGAAATCCAGACGAAAGGGGGGTGTTCCTATGCCCAAGGTAACCCTGCAGCAAAGCCAGAGTGAGGCGGAAAAGTGGGCTTATAAGAAACTAGTAAGTCGTTTTCAGCCCCGACCGCCGGTGGTGCGCAACGCCTTCTGGGCTTTTGTGGTCGGCGGCTTGATCTGTGTCCTTGGTCAGGTATTTATTAATCTTTACCGCCAGGCGGGTCTGGCGGAGACGGAAGCGGCCACCGGAGCATCTATTACTTTGGTTTTTTTGTCAGCTTTACTTACCGGGATTGGCGTATACGACCAGATCGGCAGGTTTGCCGGCGCCGGTTCTGTCGTCCCCATTACCGGGTTTGCCAATTCCATCGTGGCGCCGGCCCTGGAATTCAAACAGGAAGGCTTAATTTTCGGAGTAGCGGCCCGGCTTTTTACCTTTGCCGGACCGGTCCTGGTTTACGGGTTTGTCACCTCCTGGCTGATCGGTCTGGCTTACTACCTCTTGAAGTTTTGAGGGAAGAAGGAGGAGGCTTGCTTTGCAGGCGGCAAAAAAAGTGGGGAAGCAGACAATAAAGTTCACCCAGCCTCCCTGCATTATCTCCACCCATACGGTGGTGGGACCTAAGGAGGGGAGGGGACCGCTGGGCAAATTTTTTGACTATACCATCCCGGACAACCTGTGGGGGGAGCAGAGTTTTGAGAAGTGCGAGCAGAAGATGTTGCAGGAAGCCTTGGAGCAGGCCTTGCAGAAGGCCAATCTTTCCCCGCAGCAGGTGGACTATTTGCTAGCAGGAGATCTCTTGAACCAGATCATTTGCGCCAACTATACGGCCCGTAATCTGGGTATACCTTTTCTCGGCCTCTACGGCGCCTGTTCCACCATGGCGGAAGCCCTGATTTTAGGAGCTATGCTGATCGACGGCGGATACGCCAATTACGTTTTAGGAGGCGCCAGTAGCCATTATGACACGGCGGAACGGCAGTATCGTTATCCCACCGAACAGGGTGTGCAGCGCCCGCCAACGGCCCAGTGGACGGTAACGGGGGCAGGCGGGTTTCTCCTGGCCCATCCTTCCCTGGCTCCGGCCGGGCCGGGACTCAAGGTTACTTTTGCTACCTTAGGAAGGGTAATCGACATGGCCATTGCCGATGTCAACAATATGGGGGCGGCCATGGCCCCGGCGGCGGTAGATACCATCATTCAGCACTTTAAAGACACGGGCCGCAGCCCGGTGGACTATCAGCTTATTATCACCGGTGATTTGGGCAGCCTGGGCAAGACTCTGTGCCTGAACATGTTGGAGAAAGCCGGTTATGATGTGGAAAAGATTTACACCGACTGCGGTGTGCTCATTTACGACCCGAGCCAGGATACCCACTGCGGCGGCAGCGGCTGCGGCTGTTCGGCGGTGGTAATGGCTGCTTACGTTTTCCGGCGGATGCAGGAGGGAGCCTACCGGCGGGTGCTGTTTGCCGGTACCGGGGCCCTGATGAGTCCTACCAGCGTGTGGCAGGGAGAAACTATCCCGGGCATTGCCCATGCTGTGGCTATCGAGTTCTTTTAGAGGAGGGGAGAAAGTGATTTTTCTCAAGGCTTTTCTGGTGGGAGGGGCCATCTGTCTTTTGGCTCAACTTCTCATGGACCTCACTTCCTACCGGATTACTCCCGCCCATATTCTGGTAGGTTTTGTCAGCGGGGGAGCGGTGCTTAGCGCCCTGGGACTTTACCAACCGCTGGTGAAGTTTGCCGGCGCCGGGGCTACTGTGCCCCTTCCCGGTTTCGGCCATTTGCTGGCCCAGGGAGCCATTAAGGGTGCGGCCCAGAAGGGTTTGTTAGGGGCCCTGGGAGGCGGGCTGGAGGCGGCGGCGGCCGGGGTGATGGCGGCGGTGGTTTTCGGATATCTGGTGGCGGTTCTTTTTACCCCCCGGGGCGATTGAGAACTGGCAACAGGTCCGGTTTTTTCACGGTCGGGGGATGGGAATAATCCTGCCGCATATGGTCAAACTATGAATGAGAAAAATTTTCCAGGGAGGTATAGCTTTGCGAGTAGGGATACCACGGGGCATGCTTTTTTACCACTACTATCCCCTATGGCGCACTTTTTTCTCTGAATTAGGGGCGGAAACAGCCGTGTCTCCCGCCACCAACAAAGAGGTCCTCGGCCGGGGAGTGGCGGAAGCGGTGGACGAAACCTGTCTGCCGGTGAAAATTTTTTACGGTCACGTAGCCTGGCTGTTGGAACGGGGAATAGATGTGGTTTTTGTTCCCCGCCTGGTGAGTGTGGAGAAGGGTGCCTATATCTGCCCCAAACTGCTGGGACTTCCCGATATGATCCGCAATCATTTCCGCCTGGACGGGAAAATTATCGACGTCACCGTCAACTTGAATCGCAAACCCCGGCAGCTCTACCGGGCCGTTTATGAGACGGGCCGACTCTTTACCAAGCGTCCGGACTGCATCTACCGGGCCTTCTGCCGGGGATTAGAGTGCCTGAAGCAGTACGAAAAGCTTCTGCAGAGGGGGCTTTGGCCGGAAGAGGCCCTGGCGGTTATGGAAAACCGGAGCGGGAGTAGGGAGGAGAAGGAAAAGGAAGGGGAAAGGCTCAACCTGGCCCTCATCGGCCACGTGTACAATTTGTACGATGGTTATGCCAGCATGAACCTGTTGACCAAATTGAACAGGATGGGGGTGCGGGTTTTCACTCCGGAGACCCTTCCTTGGTATCTCATCCAGCAGCGGGCGGCGACTCTGCCCAAACCCCTCTTCTGGACCCTGGGCAAACGAATGGTGGGAGCGGCTTTTCACTACCTGGCCGATCCAACCATCCACGGCGTGATTTACTACGTGGCTGCTTTCGGCTGCGGCCCGGATTCCTTCACCGCCGACATCGTCTCCCGGCAGGCCCGCCGGTTGCGTAAACCCTTCCTACTCCTTACCGTTGACGAACACAGCGGGGAAGCGGGGCTGGTGACCCGCCTGGAAGCCTTTGTTGATATGGTAAGATGGAGGCTGGAGAAGGATGAAAATAACCTTCCCGCACATGGGTAATATGTACATCTGCGTCCGAGCGCTGTTGGAGTACCTGGACCTGGACGTGGTGGTCCCGCCGCCCACCAGCAAAAGAACCCTTACTTTAGGGACGGCGGTAGCGCCGGAATTCGCTTGTCTTCCCCTCAAAATAAATTTAGGTAACTTCATCGAAGCCCGCGAGTTAGGGGCTGATACCGTTATCATGGCCGGCGGCCGCGGTCCTTGCCGTTTTGGGTACTACGCCCAGATTGAAAAAGGGATTTTAGAAGACTTAGGGATGGAACTGAAGATGCTGGTGATCGAGCCGCCCCAGAAATCGGTGCGGGAGTTTCTCCAGGAGATAAAGGATACCGCCGGCGGCAAGTCGTGGTGGACCATTATCCGGGCTATCCGATTCGGCTGGGAAAAGATCAAAGCCGTAGATGAGATTGAGAAAGAAGTTATGCGGCTCCGAGCCAGGGAGGAGAAGACCGGCGTGGTGGATGCCGTCTATCGAGAAGCTCTGCAGGCCGTTGACCGGGCCGGCAGTTACGAGGAATTGAAGGGAGCGGTTCGGGAGGCGAAGGAGCGCCTGGCGGCCGTTCCTTTGAGGAAAGAAGAGGACGACATCCTCCGCATTGGCATTACCGGGGAGATTTACACCCTTCTTGAACCTTTTGCCAACCTGGATATTGAGCGCAAATTAGGACGGATGGGGGTGGAGGTGGAGCGGTCCATCATGCTCAGCGAGTGGATTGACGAACACCTTTTCTTAGGACTTGCCCGTCACAACCACGGCCACGAGACCAAGAGGGCGGCCCGCCCCTACATCAACCATTTCGTCGGCGGGCACGGCCAGGAGACTTTGGGCAGTGTGAACCGCTACTGGCAGCAGGGGTTTGACGGGGTGATTCAACTCATGCCTTTTACTTGTATGCCGGAGATAGTGGCCCAGAGTGTGTTGCCTCGGGCCCGGGAGGAATTGGATATGCCCGTTCTCACCCTCATCGTGGACGAGCACACGGGAGAAGCCGGTTTTATCACCAGGTTAGAAGCTTTTGTCGATCTGCTCCGGCACCGGAAGGAAAGGAAGAGAGAAGGGAAACTGGTGGTACCGGTGGGAAGAGCTTAGGACCTGGTTTGAGGCCCGGTTTTTTCTTTTTCCTCCTTTTCTCTTTCTTCCTTTTCTGCCGCTAATTTTTCCCGGAGGCGAGCAAGGATGATACGGTGGCTTTCCCAGAGTTTGTTGTCACTCATCGCTGAGAATACCTCCTTCGCTCATCACTCGCGCCCGGCGCACCGCCGCCGGGCCGTATTTTTCCCGCAGCCGGTCGCAGGTCCGGGCCAGTTGGCGCAGGCGTTCCCGGTTGCTCCACAGTTCCCGTTGCCAGCAGGTGAGCGGCTGCAGGTTGCCTAAGGTAATACCCACCATGCGCACTCCCCGCCAGGAAGGCCAGTGGTCCTGGAAGATGGCGACGGCAGCGGCGTAAATGTCTTCGGCCAGGTCGGTGAGGTGGGGAAGGGTGTGGGACCAAGAATGGGTGACGAAATCGGGACTGCGCAGGGTGAGGGTGACGGTGCGGCCGCCATAACCTTTGCGGCGGGCGCGGCGGGCTACCTCTTCAGCTAACAGGAGCAGCACCCCTTTCATCTCCTCTAAGGTGTGGTAGTCCTGGGGCAGGGTGATGCGGTTGCCCACGGACTTCATTTCTTCTAAGCTGCTCGGATCCACCGGGCTGGGGTCGATGCCGTGGGCGGAGAGGTAGAGAACCCGGCCCACAACACCGAACTTTTTCTCCAGCAGTTTTACGGGGCAGCGGGCTAGGTCGCCGATGGTGCGGATGTTCATGGCCAGCAGTTTGGCTTCTATGCGCGGACCGACACCGAACAGTTCTCGCACTGGCAAGGGCCAGAGGCGGAGGGGGACGTCTTCCCGGGTGAGGACGGTGAGACCGTCGGGTTTTTCCAGTTCCGCTGCCATTTTGGCTAAGAGCTTGTTGGGGGCCACTCCTACCGAGCACAGGACCCCTACTTCCTCCCGGATGCGTTCTTTGAGGCGGCGGGCAATGGTCACGCCGTCTCCCCAGAGGTGTTCACACCCGGTGACGTCTAAGAAGGCTTCATCGATGGAGAAGGGCTCCACCAACGGGGTGAAATCTTTCATTATTTTCAGGATACGGAGGGAGAAGTCCACGTAAAGGTCATAGGAGGGAGGGAGATATACGGCGTCAGGAAGGAGGCGGCGGGCTTCTCCTAAGACCATTCCCGTCTTGATACCGTATTTTTTGGCTTCATAGGAAGCCGCCAGGACGATGCCGTGCCGTTTGGCCGGGTCGCCGGCCACGACAACCGGTTTGCCCCGCAGGCGGGGGTCTAAGGCTTGGTGGACGGAAGCGAAGAAGGAGTTCATGTCGGCTAGAAGAATGCAGCGCTCCCAGCGGGAGCTCTTTTCTTTTTCTCCCCTCATCCCATTCCCTCCAAACATATGTTCGTAAAAACATTGTACTACCGAACAAGTGTTCTGTCAAGGGAAGGTCCGGGAGTGGCTGGTGAGGAGTTTTTGCGCTTTCCGAGCTGGAAGGGAAGAAAGACAGGCTATAGCCATTCTTTGTCACAGGAGTAATAGTGATAAAAATATTTTATAACTGCAATAACTAAACCCGATATATAATCGAGGCAGAAAATTTAAATTTTTTGCCTGGGAGGAAAGGTAAATGAGCGACAACCGGCAGATGTGGGCTGAATTAGGAATGGATCTGGAAAAACACGATGATTTTCTGGCACCGCTCCCGGCGGTTTACCAGGAGTTGTTCCTGAACCGGCCCGACCGCCCGGCGGGGATGGGCTATTTCGATGCCGTGGTGGGGGACGTGCACGGGATTCGTGTCCGGGAATTAGTGGAGCACCGTCGGCAGGGCGGGAAGGTGGTGGCTTCCTTCTGCGTCTTCGTGCCGGACGAGATCACCTTAGCTTGCGGCGGGGTGAGCATCGGTCTGTGTGCCGGCGCCCAGTACCCGGTGCCGGCGGCGGAGAAAATTCTGCCTCGAGCCCTCTGTCCCCTGATTAAGTCCAGCCTTGGTTTCAAGTTAGAGCGGATTTGCCCCTACTTCCAGGTGGCCGATTTAGTGGTGGGGGAGACCACCTGTGATGGAAAGAAAAAAGCCTGGGAGATTCTCAGGGAATACGTGCCTGTACACGTTATGGAGCTACCGCAAAAGAAGGGAGAGGCCGATTTCCGTCTCTGGCGCCACGAGGTGGAGGAATACCTGCGGCGAATGGAAGAAATGAGCGGGAAAAAGGTTACCGCTGCCGATCTGAAGGAAGCGGCGGCGGTGATGAACAGAAAACGCCGGGCTCTGAAAAGACTTTACCGGGCACGCCAGGCTGACCCTGCTCCGATCAGCGGTCTGGATGCTATGCTGATTGTCCAGCTTTCCTTCTTCGACGATCCGGTACGGTTCAGCGAAAATGTAGAAGAACTCTGCGAGGAGCTGGAAGAGAGGATAGCCAACGGCAAAGGGGTGGCGGCGAAAGGAACACCGCGGATTCTGATAGCGGGGACTCCCATGCCTTTGCCGCACTGGAAACTCCACGCTTTGATCGAAAATGCCGGCGGCGTGGTGGTGTGCGAGGAGAGCTGCACCGGTACCCGTTACTTTGAGCAGGAAGTGGATGTCAGCGGTGACACCGTGGACGAGATTTTGGACGGTATAGCTCGCCGTGCCATGGGGATAAACTGCGCTTGCTTTACTCCCAATGAGGAGCGGGTAGAGGACATTCTCCGGCTTGTGCGGGAGTACCGGGCGGACGGGGTTATCTACTACAACCTCCAGTTCTGCCAGCCCTACAGCGTGGAGTTCTACCGGGTAGAAAAGGCCCTGACGAAGGAAGGAATTCCCGTCCTGCACTTGGAGAGCGATTTCAGCGACGAGGACACGGAACAGCTCCGCACCCGCATTGAAGCTTTCCTGGAGTTGATCCGGCGGTGATTACAGCCGGGCTGGATATAGGTTCCACGGCTACCAAGGCCGTCCTTTACGACGGGAAAATAAGGGCTACCGTTATTCGCCCCACCGGCTGGGATGTGCGGGCCACCGCCCGGGAGGTCTTGGAGGAAGCCCTGACGGCAGCCGGCGTCTCTTTTCCCGATTTGGCAGGAGTTGTGGTCACCGGCTACGGCCGCCAGGCGGTGGATTTCGGCGCTAAGAAGGTGACGGAAATCACCTGCCATGCCCGGGGAGTGCACCACCTTTTTCCGGAAGCAACCCTGCTTATCGATGTCGGCGGTCAGGACAGCAAGGTAGTGCGTCTCGGCTCCGGCGGACGGGCGTTGTCCTTTCGCATGAACGATAAATGTGCGGCCGGTACCGGCCGCTTTCTCCAGCTTATGGCCGGTGTTTTGGGTATGGCGCCGGCGGAGATGGACTGGCCGGAAGGAGTGGAGCCGGTCAATATCACCAGCATGTGTGCTGTCTTTGCCGAGTCGGAAGTGGTGGGACTCCTGGGTCAGGGGGTGGCCAGGGAGAAGATCGTTGCCGGGCTGTTTAAGGCGGTGGCAGCCCGCTTCCTGTCCATGCTGCCGGAGGGGGGAACGGAAGGGCTCATCGTCTTTACCGGGGGCGGCGCCCTGTGGCCCGGTCTGCGTAAGGCCCTTGAGCGAGGTTTAAACCGGGAGGTGGTAGTGCCGGAGGAACCCCGTATAACCGGGGCTTTGGGGGCGGCGCTTATTGCGGCTGAAGGAAACTAAGGGCGGGTAAGTGCTTTGCCCGGGTAAAGGGGGAAAGAGGATGGGGAGAAGAATAGGCGTTTTTGTTTGCTGGTGCGGTTCTAATATTGGCGGGGTAGTGGATGTCTCGCGGGTGGCGGAGGCGGCCAAAAAATTTCCGGGGGTTGTTTTCACTCAGGAATACAAGTACACCTGCTCCGAACCCGGGCAGGAAATGATGGTTCAGGCCATCAAAGAGCACCAACTGGACCGGGTGGTGGTGGCATCCTGTTCTCCCCGGATGCACGAACTGACCTTCCGCAAGACGGTGGCTCGGGCCGGTCTCAATCCCTACCTGATGGAAATGGTCAACCTGCGGGAACACTGTTCCTGGGTTCATCCCGATGACCCGGAGGGAGCCACGGAGAAGGCCATTGCCTTAGTGCGCAAGGCGGTGGCCAAAGCGGCACGATTGGAGCCCCTTTACGAATCTCGCATCGGTATTACCAAACGGGCCCTGATCATCGGCGGCGGTATTGCCGGGATTCAGGCTGCGCTGGATATTGCCGACCACGGCTATGATGTGGTGATGGTAGAAAAAGAGGCCACTATAGGCGGGAAGATGGCCATCCTGGATAAGACCTTCCCAACCCTGGATTGTTCTGCCTGCATCTGCACGCCCAAAATGGTAGACGTGGCCCAGCACCCCCGCATAACCCTGTATACGCTGGCGGAGGTGGAACAGGTCAGCGGCTACATCGGCAATTTTGAAGTGACTATCCGGTTGAAGGCCCGCTATGTGGACATAAAAAAATGCACCGGCTGCGGTCTCTGTGAAACCAAGTGTCCGGTCAAAGTGCCCAGTGAGTTCGAACAGGGGTTGGGAATGCGCAGCGCTATTTACAAACCTTTTCCGCAAGCTGTGCCTAACAAGCCGGTCATTGACGCGGACAACTGCCGCAAACTGCGAGAAGGAAAGTGCGGTCTCTGCGCCAAAATTTGTCCCACCGGTGCCGTGAACTACGAAGATGAGGACGTTTTCATCACGGAAAAAGTAGGGGCCATTGTCATGGCTACGGGTTTTGAATTGATTGACTGGACCCAGTATTACGGCGAATACGGCGGCGGGAAATACCCCGACGTTATCACAGGCCTGCAGTTTGAACGCTTGGTCAATGCTTCCGGGCCCACCGGCGGGAAGATAAAACGGCCATCGGATGGCAAAGTACCGGAGACGGTGGTTTTTATCAAATGTGTTTCCTCCCGTGATGATAAGAAGGGCAAAGCCTACTGTTCCCGGGTCTGCTGCATGTACACGGCAAAACATGCCATCCAGGTGAAAGAAAAGTTGCCCGACACAGAGGTATACGTTTTTTACATGGACGCCCGCAACCCTGGCAAGGGCTATGATGAATTTTTCGAACGAGCCAAAAAAGCAGGGGCCAAATACATCCGCGGCCGGGTTTCCAAAATCTACCGTGAGGGAGACAAATACATCGTCAAGGGAGAAGACACCCTGATAGGTCGCAATATTGTGGTGGAAGCCGACATGGTTGTTCTTGCTACGGCTATGGTACCCGTAAGCAATGCCGCCGATTTGGCCCAGAGAGTAGGATTTTCCTACGACAAGGAGGGCTTCTTCACCGAAGCGCATCCCAAACTGCGGCCGGTGGAAACCAATACTGCCGGAGTCTTTCTCGCCGGGTGCTGCCAGGGCCCCAAAGACATACCCGATACGGTGGCGCAAGCATCGGCGGCAGCTTCTAAGGTAACGGCTCTCTTTTCCAGGGACGAGATGGAGACCACGCCCATGATTGCTAGCGTAAACCCAGACCTCTGTTCGGGCTGCGGTCTTTGTTTGAGTATTTGCCCCTACAAGGCTTTGAGCTTGCAGGAAACACCGGACGGGAAGCGGTTTGTGGCGTCGGTTAATGCCGGTTTATGCCAGGGCTGCGGGGCGTGTACGGCCGAATGTCGTCCGGGTGCTCTCAATTTAAAAGGCTTTACCAATGAGCAAGTCATAGCGGAGGTGAGGGCGGCATGTCTGTTTTAAACAATCAAGATAAGGCCAAAGAATGGCGGCCGAGAATAGTGGTCTTTGCCTGCAACTGGTGCAGTTATGCCGGTGCTGACCTGGCTGGTATCAGCCGTATCAAGTATCCGGCCACTGCCCGGGTCATTCGGGTCCCCTGCTCGGGGAGGGTAAACCCCCACTTCGTATTGCAGGCTTTTCAATACGGAGCAGATGGCGTCCTGGTTTCCGGCTGTCACCCAGGGGACTGCCATTACGCTACCGGCAACTACTTTACCCGTCGCCGGTTCCAGGTTTTCCGACGTTTGTTGGAATACGTGGGTTTCGAAAAAGAACGTTTCCATGCCCGCTGGATTTCTGGCTCCGAAGGGGGTAAATTTGCCGAAACGATAACGGAAATTACTGCTGCCATCAAAAAATTAGGACCGAACAGAAAGATGAGGAGGGAGCTGCACTAATGTTAAAAAGGAATTTTATCGTCATTGCCGGGGTAGTAATCGGTCTGGTGGCTTTAGTTCTGGCGGCAGCCGGTAATCCGCCTAATATGGCCCTATGTGCCGCTTGTTTCGTCCGGGATATGGCCGGTTCCCTCGGTTTGCACCGGGCTAATACAGTCCAATATATGCGACCGGAAATTATCGGCATCGTTCTCGGCGCCTTTGTTACTTCCTTAGCTACTAAAGAGTTTCGTCCCCGCGGCGGGGCCAATACGGCCGTCCGTTTTCTCCTCGGGTTTTTAGTCATGGTGGGGGCGCTGGTGTTTCTCGGCTGTCCCATCCGCCTTATCCTGCGGTTAGCGGCGGGGGATCTGAATGCCTTTGTAGCGCTGCTGGGATTGATAGCCGGAGTTTTTGTGGGTGTAAAACTTCTCGCCGGTGGTTACTACAGCGGCCGTAGCAACCCGGAGAAGGGCGGCATTGGTGGTCTTTTGGTACCGGCTGCAATGGTGATTTTCCTCCTTCTGCTTATTGCAAAGCCCGTATTTAACCCGCAGGCGGGCGGGCCCCTTTTCTTCAGCAAAGAGGGTCCCGGTTCCCTCCATGCTCCTCTGCTCTTCTCTCTAGTGGGGGGACTGGTGGTAGGAGTGGTGGCCCAGCGCAGCCGCCTGTGTTTGGTGGGCGGGATCAGGGATCTCCTGCTGCTGAGGGATTTTCACCTGTTAAAGGGCTTCGTGAGCATTTTCGCGGTGGTTTTCTTAGGCAACCTGATTATGGGGAAGGTTAATTTTGCTTTTGCCGGCCAGCCTATCGCCCATACCGCACACCTGTGGAATTTTTTGGGGATGTTTTTGGTAGGACTGGCTTCCACCCTGGCTGGAGGTTGTCCCCTGCGCCAGCTCATCTTGGCTGGGGAAGGGGATTACGATGCCGGCATGTACGTGGCCGGGCTCTTTGCCGGTGCGGCTTTCGCTCACAACTTCATGCTGGCTGCCAGTCCCAAGGGGGTAACGGTCTACGGTCAGATAGCGGTTATAGCCGGAATTATCGTTGCCGTAATAATTGCCCTGGTGAGCAGGGAAGTTTACCGGGAGGGATGATATAATGGAGCTGAACCTTTGCGGTCTGAGTTGTCCGCTGCCAGTGGTGCGGACGCGGGAGGCCTGGCAGAAATTGTCCGGCGGGGAAGAGCTGAGACTGGTGGTGGATTCGCCGGTGGCTAAGGAAAACGTCCTGCGTTTTTTAGAAAACAGCGGCGGTAAGGTGGAAAAGGTAGAGGAGAAGGATGGGGTTACGGTCATTTCTGTGCGGAAATAAAAGGGAAGGGGAGGACGCGGTTTTGCTCGCTTTCCCTTCCCTCCACTACGCTCTAAAGGCAGAAAGGATTGTGCAGGAGGCCGGAATAACCGGGGGACTTCGGCCTACTCCCCGTTCAATCAGCACGTCCTGCGGTCTGGTTTTAGCGGTGAAAGAAAAAGACCTAGCGGCCGTGAAAGAACTTTTCGCTTCCCGGGCTTTCCCAGTAGAAAGGGTTTATTTCCCCGTCGCCGGAGGGTGGCGGGCAGAAGAGGAGGGAGAAACCGGGTAAAGGAGACAGCAAGGAATTGTAATCATTTTCACAATAGCCCGTTTTCCTTCTGGTAAGGACAGGGGGAAACGGGCTTATATTTTTTGCCACGTTGCTGTCGAGGCCAAACCTACCAACGGAGGGAGGTAAACAGCATCTACTGAAAATTGAGGCCGTGTAAAATTTCAGTAGGTGAGAGCAGGAGATAAGGCAGGGGATAAAGAAAAAGAGACCTCACCAGAGCAAACCAGAAATTAGAAGGAGGGTGAGGTCTCTTATGAAAAACATTCAGCTATTTAACATTCGCCAAATAGTGGGCTCAATCCTTCTTTTAGCGCACAAAATGGAGGAAATAATTACGGGGAGCAAAGATTTTTACGAGATAGAGAGAAGGATACATGAAGTGAGCCAGGAAATATGCAAGCGGATGCTGAGTTGGGCATTAGAGGAGATAGACAAGCGGCTGATGGAAGAGCGGGACCGGGAAAGGTGGGAAGTGGTAGGGTTTCGGACGAAGGGAGCGATAAGCAGCTTTGGGGAATTTCCATTTAAGAGGCGGTTGTACCGGGACAAAAAGACTGGGGAGAGCAAATTTTTGTTGGATGAAGTATTAGGCTGGCCGAAGGGGGTGAGGATAACCCCGCGGCTGAGGGAGATATTGCTCAGATTAGGGAGCGAAGTATCTTTACAATGTAGCGCGGCGGATGAAGCGGTTAGGAGCACGGTGGACGATAGAAGGAGGCGACCGGATGGCGCGGGTATTAGCTGCGAAGGCCGATGGTAGACTGGCGGGATACGTTTGGCGGTGGCCTGTAGAGGGAGAGAAGATAAGAGGGGTGGTAGAGGGACGGAGAGGAGGGAAATTTAAGGAAGAAGACATGGAGAAATGGCTGCGGGTAACCATACCGGCCTTAGAAGGGCCATATGGGGGGCGGCCATGGGTGAAGCATGTATTACGGGAGGCAGTACGGCATAGTACCAGATTTTTGGTGGGGTAGCACCCGGAAAAAGTCGATAAGGGAGGGGGCAGAGAGTTTTGGCTTAATGGTAAAAAGAAGCAATAATACAAAATAATCCCTGATAACATCCCTACGCTTGGTGAGGTCTCAGGACAAAAAATTTTTTTGGAAAAAGCACCTACTGAATCTTGACACGGACCAGAAGGTGGCATCGAGTAAAATTATTTCGGGGGAAGGAGGAGTAACACAAAAAAAGAAGAACCTCACTCCGAGTGGGAAGAAACAAAGACAAATGGAGGGGAGTGA